>JAQVSV010000064.1 GCA_028700325.1 Elusimicrobiaceae bacterium
CGCCACCCGCGCCTTGAATCCAGCTTCAAATGTCTTTCGCATACAGCCTCCCTAAGGTTTTATTCTACCGACTTTTTTCACCTTAAGCAGGCCTTAAATTCGGTCCAGTTTTCCCCAACCATTATAGCGCTTCGTCATTATCCATTTCGTAGTTGCCTAGAAGAATGTTTACATAAACCGTCGGTGTTTCACGATTTATTTTCCACACCTCTTTAAAAATATCCGCATATTCCCGATACCCCCAACCCAAAGGTTTATCCACACTTTTAAGAATTAGGTTCACAACATTCTCATCAAACTTATCTGCTTTCAATAATTCATCAAGCTTGCTTTGCAATCGGTAATCGCCAAATTCAAAAACTAAAGTGGTAATCCCAGCCTGTGTCAGCGGTTGAATAAGGTTTTTTACAACATCAACCTGTTGTTTTATCTTGTGGTATTCACCCAGCAGCACAATGGGATATTGCTTGAATTTGCCACAAACAAATTCTATCGGTGGTTGCCCGTTGTTTGCCAAAAACTCCGCATAGTTGACGGGAGCATTGTTTTTGCTCTCCGCAATACTACTAACAAGCATAAGAACAATGAAAAGCATCGATAGGTTTTTCATCAAGCCTCCGTTGTGTCTGTTGCGCCAGTGTTTGTAAATATTAGCAAAATCTGGCGGAGAGGGTGGGATTCCCCAAAAATCCGCGAACGCTGTGTCGCGGTTTTTGGGCTGGCCTCGCGGCCTCGCAGTGCTCGGCATCGCTCCGGCTTTCAAATCCCAACGCGAGACAATCAATTGTCTCGCTCCCACAATAAAAGAAACAGCCCCGCATAAAGCGGGGCTGTTTCTTTAATCTGGCGGAGAGGGTGGGATTTGAACCCACGAGAACCTTGCGGCTCTACAGGTTTTCGAGACCTGCTGTTTCAACCGCTCACACACCTCTCCATGAGCTATCAGATTATAGCAAATTGCGCCCGTGCCCGGCCGGTTCAAAATCGCGCGCAGCCATGTTACAATGTAATTGGCGCGGGGCAGGCACGCCTGTTTGCCGAAAGAGGAGCTCCCATGCTGCAATTTGTATTTTTAGGCGCGCTGTGCGCGCAGGCTGGCGCCGCCCAGGCGGCGCGCCCGGTTCGGCCCGCCGCGCTCTCATCCGCGCCGGTCTGCGCGGAACCGGCTGAATTTGCCGAAGCCGCGGACCGGATTGCCGTTATCGCGGCCAGCCTCGCGTCCGCCGCGGACCGTCTGAAGCTGCCATCCGGCGCCGCGCTTGCCGGCAAACCGGAAGAAACGCTCCGCGAAGCGGATTCCGCGGATTCCGAGCTGGCCGGGCTTGAGCACGACAGTTTTTTCGTTGCCGAATCCGTCGCCTCGCTTGCCTGTCCAGCCTGTGCCGTTTCGCGGGATCCGGCGGATATCACCGCGCGGCTGGAAGCGGCCGCCATAGCAGCCGCGGCGGACGCGCGGCTGCTGGCTGGACTGCTGCGCGAAAACCGCTATCCGCCCGGCATGGCCGCGCGCGCAAACGCTGTCGCCGACAATTTGATTTACGCTTCAAAGGCCGCCGCCGGTCTTTCAAAACGATGCGTCCGGCAAGCAAAACCATCTTTGCCGCCAGCCGAGCCGCGCGCGGAATAATCCGCCCGCGCTGTGATTTTTGCGGTTAAAAGCTATAATTGATATAAGTGGGTTGCTGCTATGGAGGCAGGTATGTGGGATTACACGGACAAGGTGATAGACCATTTCAAAAATCCGCGCAATGTCGGCAGCATTGACAAGCCCGACGGGGTCGGCCAGGTCGGCAATATCATCTGCGGCGACGCGCTCAAGCTGTTCATAAAAGTGGACAGCGCGACCAGCCGCATTACGGACGCCAAATTCCAGACGTTCGGCTGCGGCAGCGCGATCGCCTCCTCTTCCGCGCTGACTGAAATGATCAAGGGCAAGACTCTTGCGGAAGCCGCCGCCGTCACCAATCAGCAGATCGCCGATTTTCTCGGCGGACTGCCGAAAGAAAAAATGCACTGCTCCGTAATGGGTATGGAGGCGCTTGAAGCCGCCATCAAAAGTTATAAGGAAGGCGGCGCGCCGGTAGTGAACGAACTGGAGGAGGAGGGCCGCGTGGTCTGCAAGTGTTTCGGCGTCACCGAAGAAAAGATTCTGCGCGCGGCAAAGGACAATCATCTGCGCACCGTAGAGGAAATAACCAATTTCACCAAGGCCGGCGGCGCGTGCGGGGCCTGCCGGGCCGACATTCAGGCCGTTCTGGACAGGCATTACAACGCCGCCAGCGCCGTGCAGGAAAAAGCTCCGTTCGCGCGCCTGACGATGGTGCAGAAAATACACCGGGTGGAGGAAGCGCTCGCGCGCGACGTTATCCCGGGCCTGAACGCCGACGGCGGGTCGGTGGAGCTGGTGGATATTGAAGGTTCCGTCATCCGCGTGCGGCTGCTCGGCATGTGCAGCGGGTGCGCCAACGCCGGGTTCACGATTGAGAATTTCGTGGAGAAAAAGCTGCGCGAGCAGCTGGATCCGGCAATTTCGGTGGAGTCGGTGTAACGCCCATGAAAACAGTTTATCTCGATAACAACGCAACCACGAAAACGGCGCCCGAAGTGGTGGAAGCGATGTTGCCCTACTTTACCGAAAAATACGGCAACGCTTCCAGCATGCACACGTTCGGCGGCGCGGTCGGGCATGACGTGGAGGCGGCGCGCAAAAGCGTGGCCGCGCTGCTGGGCGCGGCCCATGCCGATGAAATAATTTTCACCAGCTGCGGCAGCGAAAGCGACAACACCGCCCTGTTTTCGGCGGTGCGCTCCTATCCCGGCAAGCGGCATATCGTCACCACGCGCGTGGAGCACCCGGCGGTGCTCAACACCTGCAAATATCTCCAGTCGCAGGGCTACGGCGTGACTTATCTGCCGGTTGACGGCAACGGCATGATCAGCCTTCAGGACCTTGAAGCGGCGGTAACCGCGCATACCGCGCTGGTTTCTGTCATGATGGCCAATAACGAAACGGGCGTGGTGTTTCCGGTGGAGGAGGCGGCGAGGATCGCCAAATCACGCGGCGCGCTTTTTCATACCGACGCCGTCCAGACCGCCGGAAAACTGCCCATTGACCTGAAAAATTCGCGGATAGACATGCTTTCCATTTCCGGGCACAAATTGCACGCGCCCAAAGGAATCGGCGCGCTTTATGTGCGGCGCGGCACCCGGTTCGTGCCGTTTCTGATCGGCGGGCATCAGGAACACAGCCGCCGCGCCGGCACCGAGAACGTGCCCTATATAATCGGGCTGGGAAAAGCGTGCGAGCTGGCCCGGGCGCATATGTCTGAAACCGGCCGGATAGCCGCTTTGCGCGACCGGCTGGAACACGGCATAACCGCCGCAGTGCCCAATGTGCGGGTTAACGGCGGCGGTTCACCGCGCCTGCCGACAACACTCAACATCAGTTTCGAATTTATCGAGGGCGAGGCTATTCTGCTGCATCTGAGCGATCTGGGAATAGCGGCGTCGTCCGGCTCGGCCTGCACGTCCGGCTCGCTGGAGCCGTCGCATGTGCTGCGCGCGATGGGGGTGCCGTTTACGTTTGCGCACGGCTCGATCCGGTTTTCGCTGAGCGTTTATAATACCGGCTCCGACATTGATTTCGTGCTGGCGGAGCTGCCGCCTGTCATCATGAAGCTGCGCGCCATGTCGCCGTTCTGGCACGAGGCGCAGGGCAAGGCCTGCAGAGCGGGCGCGGAAAGCCTTTAACGCCGCGTGAAAAAACGCTATAATGAAAAAGGTTAAGCGCCTGTAGCTCAGTTGGTTAGAGCACTCCGCTCATAACGGATTGGTCGCAGGTTCAAGTCCTGCCAGGCGCACGTTTTAACAAGGCCGCTTACTGCAAGGTAAGCGGCTTTTGTTTTGTGCCCGGCAAAAACTTCTCCGGCACAACTCCGGCGATCCGGGCGCGCCGCACGGGAATCCGCTTGTCAAAACATCCGTGCCGGGCGGGGCGTTCATTTTGCTAAAATGAAGCTAATGTAAATATTGAACCGCTTTTTAAATGGAGAAGGCGCAATGAAACGGATCGCCGTATTGCCGGCCTATAACGCGGCCAGCACACTGGAAAAAACCGTCCGGGATATCCCGGCGGGCAGCGTTGACGAAATAATCCTGGTGGATGACTGTTCCTCGGACAATACCGCCGCGCTCGCCGAAAAACTCGGCCTGACGGTTTACCGGCACGCGAACAACACCGGTTACGGAGGCAACCAGAAAACCTGCTACCGCCGCGCGCTTGAAGCAGGCGCCGACATGGTGATTATGATCCACCCGGATTACCAGTACAATCCCCGCATCGCGCCGCTGCTGTTCGGCCTGATAGAAAACAATATCTGCGACGTGGTGCTCGGCAGCCGCATCCGCACGCGGCGCGAAGCGCTGGCGAGCGGAATGCCGGCCTACAAATATGTGGCCAACCGGTTTCTGACGGCGCTGGAAAATTTCTGCACCGGCCAGAATCTCGCCGAATGGCACAGCGGAATGCGCGCCTATTCGCGCAAGGTGCTGGAAACGCTTAACTGGGAAGCCAATTCCGACGATTTCGTGTTTGACACCCAGTTTCTGGTGCAGGCCGCGCACGCGGGGTTCAGAATGGGCGACGTGCCGGTCGAATGCCGTTATTTCGAGGAGGCCTCCTCGATCAACTTCCGCCGCAGCATGGTTTACGGCCTGAGTTCGCTTTATCTGCTGGCGCGGTATTTTCTGCACAGGCTGAAATTGCGGCGGTACGCGCCGCTAGAGCATAAGAAATGAAAAAATACGCCGCCGCTTTCGCGGCGCTGTGGACCGCCGCCGCGCTTTACGCCTGGCTGAGAAATTTCGGCTCGGCGTATCTGTTCGGCCTGTGGAGCAGCGCGCTGCTGGCGGTGTTTTTCTGCGCGGCGTACGGGTTCGGGCGCCGGGTATTGCAAACCCGCGCGGACGAATTGGGCGCGCCGGGCTGCCGGTTCGCCGCATATGTGTCGCTGGGCATGGCAGCGATCACTTACGCGATAATTCTGCTGGGCGCGGCGCGTGTCCTGTATCCGTTCGCCGCGGTTCTGGCGCTGGGCGGATTCCTGTGGTTCGGACGCAAGCATCTGACCCGTGAGTTTGAGTGGCGGAGCCTGCGGCAGAACCCGGTTCTGGCGATCCCGGTCTGCGCGGCTTTGGGCGCGGCTTTTTTTATAGCGTGGATGCCGCCGCACCAGTACGACTCGCTTGTGTATCACCTGGCGCTGCCGGAGCTGTACGCCGTCAAGCACGCGCTGGTCTGCGCGCCGGACAATTTTTATTCGTTCTTCCCGCAAAACGGAGAAATGCTTTTCACGCTGGGTCTGCTCCTGAAAAGCGATATTCTGGGCCAGCTGATCGTATGGCTGGCCTGCGCGGTTTCGTGCGTATGGGTTTACTGCTATGCGGAGGAAACATCCGGGTCCGGCCTGCTGGCGGCGTTTCTGACCGTTACGCACACGTCGGTTTTTCTGCTGGCCTCCACCACCTATGTGGAAACGCTGGTCATGCTGTGGACGACAGCCGGGGTAATCTCTTTCCTTAAATGGACCGCGGCTGACCGCGGCGCCGGAACCGTATGGCTGCTGCTGTGCGCGGTGTTTTGCGGCACCGGGTTCGGCACCAAGTATTACGCCGGCATGACGGTGGGCATATTGTTTCTGCTGGGCCTGTACCACGCTTACACGCTGGGCACCTTCAGCGCGCGCAAAACCCGACTGCTGGAACTTGCGGGGTTTGCCGCCGTATGCGCCGCGCTGTACCTGCCGTGGGCGGTAAAGAACATGGCCGCGACGGGCAATCCGGTATTTCCGTTTTTTTACAAGATATTCAATCAGGGCGGGTCCGGCCCGAACATCGAGGCCGCGAAGGGCTATTTTTTCACGATCCGGGAATATACCCACGGCGCGGGCCTGCTGACCGAACTGGTGCGGTTTCCCGTTACCGCGCTTGCCAATCCGCTGGCTTTTGGCGGCGGGATGGATATGCTGGGCGGGCTGGGCTGGGAGCTGTTTTTCGTTTCCGTTCCGCTGATGGTTTTCGCCGCGATCCGTAACCGCGCGCTGCGGCTGGCGGGGCTTTATCTGGTTCTGCACTGGTTAGTGTGGTTCGCCACGGGCCGCGCGCTGCGGTTTTTCACCGTGGCGGTGCCGCTCGCCTCGGCGCTTGCGGCGTGCGGGTTCGCGCTCGCCGCAAGGGAGTTCGGCAAAACCGCGCGCGCCCTGCTTATAACGGGGCTGATAATTTTCACCGCGCAGCGGCTGGCGCTGGCGGTGCAGGTGGAAAACCTGTTTGAAACGCCGCGAGTGCTCAGCGGGATAGAATCGCGCGAGCGGTTCCTGTCGCGCAGGCTGGACTATTATCCCTGCGCCCGTGCCGCGGCGGACGGGTTTAACCCGTCGGCTAAAATTCTCTACGCCGGAGAACACCGCACCTATTATACCGGCGCGCAGGCTGTGCCGACCAGTATTTTCCGCCGCAACGATTTTGTCGGATGGGCGGACTGCGGGTCGCCCGCCGCAATCGCCGAACAGGTTAAAGCGGCGGGCATAACCGCCATCATCAGCGTGCCGCGCGAAGAACGCCGCCTCTCGCCTTACCTGACGCTTCAGTTCACCCCGCAGGGCCGCAGGGCCTGGAACGAGTATCTGTCCGGGCTGCCCGCGGCGTATGCCGGACCGGCCTGCACGCTCTATCTGACCGGAGCGCCCGGATGAGTTCCGCCACCCTTTATTTCCTTACGATGGCGTTCGCGTTCGCGCTGGCGGCCCTGTTCACCCCGCTGGTGCGGCGCATTGCGCTGAGGAAACATTTCATAGACGCGCCGGTAACCGCCGTGAAAACCCATAAAGTCCCCACCCCTTCGACCGGCGGGCTGGCGATCGCGGGCGCGTTTTTCGTTACGCTTTCGCTGGTGCGGTTTTTCACTCATTTCCCGACCGGCACGCTCACCCGCATCCGCGGCATCATGATCGGCGCGGCGATTATGGTGATTCTCGGCTTCGTGGACGACATCAAAAAACCCGCCGGGCTGGGCGTGCGCACGAAATTCGTTTTCCAGTTTCTGGCGGCGGGCATGCTGGTGCTGTACGGCATACAGATGCGGTTTGTTTCACCGGACTATATCGCCGTCCTGCTCAGCCTGGTCTGGGTGGCGGGCGTGGCGAACGCGTTTAACATAATTGACATAATGGACGGGTTTTCTTCCAGCCAGGCGGCGGTCGCGGCGATGGGGTTTCTGCTGATCTCGCTGCCGTCGGAAGAGCTGTACGTCAATTTCGCGGCGGCGGCGCTGCTGGGTTCGGCGCTGGGGTTCATACCGTACAACCTGTCAAAAAAGCGCAAGATTTTCATGGGCGACTCGGGAAGTCTGTTCCTTGGGTTTGTGCTGGCCGCGCTGGCCATGGGCACCCGCTACGATCAGGCCAGTCCGCTCGGCGTTTACGCGCCGCTTTTCATTCTGGCGCTGCCGATTTACGACACGTTTTTCGTGGCCGTGATGCGGATGTCGCGGCGCACGTCGCCGTTTATGGGAAGCAGGGATCATTATGCCCTGCGTCTTGAAAAACTCGGGTTCACCCGCAATCAGATCGTGGGGCTGAGCGCGGCGGCCGCGGGGGTGCTGTCGTTCTGCGCGCTGCTGGTGACGAAACTGCCGTTTTGGTGGGCGTTGTGGGTGTACATTTTCATCGGGGGCGAATTTTTGCTGCTGAGCGTGAACATAGCGAAAATCAATATGCAAGATGACAGACACTGATATCCTGATCATAGGCGGCGGCATTACCGGCCTGTCGGCGGCGTACCACCTGCAGCGGCTGAACTTCAGCGATTACCTGCTGGCGGAAAAAAACGCCGCGTGCGGCGGGCTGTGCGGCTCGGTTCGGAAAAACGGGTTCACCTACGATTATTCCGGGCATCTGCTGCATCTGCATTCCGGGTACGGAAAGAAACTGGTAAAAAAGCTCCTGCGCGGCAATCTGGGCAGGCTCAGCCGTGACACCGCGATTTTTTCGCACGGAGTTTATACCCGCTATCCGTTTCAGGCCAACACCTACGGCCTGCCTCCGGCGGTGGTGAAAGAATGCGTGGACGGGTTTTTGAAAGCGCACCGGGCCGACAGAACCGTCTCGCCGGACGCGCCGTTCAAAGACTGGGCGCTCGCGGTTTTCGGGCCCGGCATCTGCCGGCATTTCATGCATCCCTATAACCGCAAGCTGTGGCAGACTCCGCTTGACGAGCTTACCGCCGACTGGTGCGCGCCGTTCGTGCCGCGTCCGAACCCGCAGGACGTTATCGCCGGCTCGAAAGCGGACAATCTTAAACAATTCGGCTACAACGCGGATTTTTATTATCCGCTGCGCGGCGGCTGCCAGACGCTGTGCGACGCGCTGGCGAAACCGGTAAAAAACATCCGCACCGGCTGCGAACTTACGGCAATAGATTTCATCGCCGGCACGGCTTTTTTCAAAGGGCTGGGCGCAGTGCGCTTCAAGCGCGTGATAAACACCATGCCGCTTAAAAAATTCGTGAAGCTGATAAAACACGCGCCAGTAAAAGTGGAAAACGCGGCGGAAAAGCTCAAAATTACATCGGTCTGCAACCTTAACGCGGGCGTGGCCCGGCGCGTGAGCGAAAAGCACTGGGTTTATTTCCCGGAGAAGGAGTTTCCGTTCTACCGGGCGGGTCTGGCGAGCAATTTCTCGCCGCATGTCGCGCCGGAAGGAACCAGCTCTTTTTATATAGAGGTGTCGCATCCGCAGACGGGGCGCGGGTCCCGGCCGGACCTTGAAAAAATACAGCGGGCCATCCCGCCGGCTTTACGCAGGGCGGGACTGCTTGGTCCGGGCGAAAAACTCCTCAATCCCCTGTGGATGAAGCTGGACGATGCCTACGTGGTGTACAACCGTGAGCGCAAACCCGCGCTGGAGACGATAATGCCGTATCTTGAAAAACACGGCTGCCTCAGTATCGGCCGGTACGGCGCGTGGAAGTATTCGTTCATGGAAGAAGCCCTGCTCGAAGGCCGCGCCGCCGCAGTGGAATTAGCGGGCCGGTTAAAACCCGTCCGGTAACCCCGTCCCGAAAACCACCGGTTCCGCCCGTCCGCGCGCAGTCGCGGCGGGGCAGGCCGTGCCTGCGCCGGCCGCTGTGATTTTGCCTGCATGCGGGCCGGGCCCGTCAGTATTTGAATTCCCCGTTTTCGTAGACGGTGACGGTTTTGCCTGAAGTCAGGGCGGCCGTCACCCGTTTCTTTTCGGAATTTATGATATCCCAGTGCAGCGAGGAATTGTTGAAACCGAGCTTTTCCTTAAGCTGTCTGGTTAGACCGGCGCGGTCGCCGGCATAGGCGTCGGAATAAGCGGACCCCACGGCGATATGCGAATTGCCGTATTTCCCGCCATAATTTTCGTCGAACAGGATATCCGCCATGAACTTGCCGATTTTTGAAAAACGTCTGTCGGTCAGCGAGAATTCGCCCACCTGGCAGGCGCCCCTGTCCATCGCGAGCATTTTGCGCACGAAAGCTTCGCCCTGCTCGGCGTTGATTTTCACGGCGCGCCCGTTCTTGAACTCCAGCCGGATGCCTTTCACATAATTGCCGTTGTAAAAGGTGGGCATGTCGGCGAAATAAACGCCTTTGGTGCCGCGCCAGTCCGGCGAGGTGAACAGTTCGAACGACGGAATGTTGTGCCCGCTCAGCCCCAGAAACCGGCGCGCCGCGCCGAGCGTGACCGTCAGATCCGCCGATTTCGATTCCAGCCTCAGCGTTTCTGCCGGCAGCGCGTTAAGCCATTTTTTGATTTCCGTGGCGTGCCTGAAAATTTCTTTCCATTTCCCGACCGGATCGGGTTCGTTCAGAAAACAGGCTTTTTCGATCTGCGCGGTGTACTGCGGGAGCGTGAGGCCCGCCTGCCTGGCCAGTTCCGCCGTGGGGTAGGAACACAGCGTCCAGCCGAACTCGCCGGTTTCCTCGCGCCGGTCCATGATTTCGCGCCACGATTTCCTGGCGATCGCCGCGGTTCCGAATTTCCTGGGGTCAACATCCTGCAGATGGGTCAGCGACTCCGGCCCGCGCACCACTATATAGCCGTTGAGCGAACCCGCGAGCGGCTTCATTCCGGCGTCCACGAACGCGAGCTGTTTTTCGTCGGCCAGCGTGAAGAAATCCTTTTCGATGCCGGGCCCGGAGTTCGGGCGCAGCACGACCTGCATTCTGCGTTCAACCAGTTTGCGGTGCAGCGCCCGCGCCAGCGGCAGGGCGGCGGGGTCATATTTGAGCAGCACCACGTCATAAGGCTTCATTTTTCCGCCGGTGCCTGCGCGGGCGGTGGCCAGGCCCCACAGCAGCACTTCGGCGTATTTTTCCAGTTTCGAAAGAGCAAGTCCCATATTCCAACCTCCGCGGACGTATATCCGGCGCCGGGCCGGATTGCTTCATTTTTGCATAATGGCGCCGGCATGTAAACCGGTTTCCGGGCCGGCTATCGCATGAACATGAAACAGCCGGCAAGCGCAAGGCACACAAAGGCCGCCATGCAGTTCCAGGTAAGTTTTTCATGCAGAAAGACAATGGAAAAAACCGCGAAAACCGACAGCGAGATGATCTCCTGCATGGTTTTCAGCTGAGCGGCGGTGAACTGCCCGTGCCCGATCCGGTTGGCAGGCACCGCGAACCAATACTCGACAAACGCGATCAGCCAGCTGATCAGCACGACTTTCGCCAGCGGCGCGGATTTGTGGCGCAGGTGGCCATACCAGGCGATCGTCATGAACACGTTAGAAACAATGAGCAGCGCGGCTGTCTTCATGAATATGGTTCAGTCTATCGGAGTGAATCCGCCGGAACCGGCTCCGGCGCGGGCCCTGCTGGCGGCCTCGAGACGGTCATGCATGGCCGCGGCCACGCCTTCCGGCAGAACCAGCGCGGGCCCTTTCGCGAGCCTGACGGTTCCGGCGGGCGCGCCGCCAGAGCCATTTGAAAAATCGAATTCGGAGTATGGCATGAGAGCGCTTGCCGCTCCGGGCCAGACCGGCGACATATACAGGCCGTCCTGCGCGGCTATCACGGTCATGCAGCCGGGGTATCGCTCATCCTGTCTGCCGGCGGAATATTTCAGCGTGACGGACGCGAAAGCGAACATGTCGCCCGCCGGATCCATGGTTTTTTTAGCCGGATAGCGGGCCGCGAATGCTTCCCACGCGGCGGTTTTTTCCCTGCAAACCCGCCAGCCGGCAAACCCGGCCAGCAAAATAACAGCCAGAACAATAAATTTTAACGGCTTCATCAAACGTCTCCCGCCGGCGGCCGCAGGGGTTGTTGCGCGGCATCTGTTTGAACCGGCTCCGGCCCGCCTGCCGCAATTGCGGCAGGCTGCGCTGCCGTTTCCCGGCCGGCCGGGCAGGATAACGGAGCCCGCCAGGCGCCTGGATTTAATTGTATAATATCACAGCTGTCCGGTTAAAATTGGAAGCATAGCTGGCTGTCCTTTTGCCTGTAGCGGTGCAGTCTTTGCGTGTTGAGGTGCAATAAATCCACCAGCAAAAGCTTGTCAAACAACGCTTCCCGCACCA
>JAQVSV010000065.1 GCA_028700325.1 Elusimicrobiaceae bacterium
TGGAGCGGGAACCGTTGGGATACGGAGCGGAAGCTGTCCGGTTCCTTTGGAATTGATCAACGGGTCGCTGCGAAGCAGCGTGGGGATGATTCCGCTCTACTCTTGCCGCAGGCGGAGCCTGGGGCGGCAGGCGTTTGTGTAGTCCGTGGCGTGCACTTTTCCTGCGGTGAGGTTCCACAGGAGCCAGGTGTCTATCGTGCCGCACAAGAGCTGCCCGGTTTCCGCTCTGGCGCGCGCGCCGGGTACATTGTCCAGAATCCAGCGTATTTTAGTGGCGGAGAAATAGGCGTCAAGCACCAGTCCGGTTTTTTCGCGTATTTTATCGGCCAGCCCGGCTTTTTTAAGTTCCTCGCATTGGGGGGCCGTGCGGCGGCACTGCCAGACGATGGCGTTATGGACCGGTTCGCCGGTTTTCTTATCCCACAGCAGCACCGTTTCCCGCTGGTTGGAAATGCCGATCGCGGCGATCCTGCCCGGAGTTATCCCGCTGTAGCCAAAGACCGCTTTTGCCGATTCGACAAGCGAACCCAGCAGTTCCCCCGGGTTGTGCTCAACCCAGCCTTCCTGCGGGTATATCTGGGCGAACTCGCGTGATTCCTGCGCCAGTATTTCGCCGTTCACGCCGAAAATTATGGTGCGGGAGCTGGTGGTTCCCTGATCGAAAGCAAGCAGTAAATCCCTGGTCATGATGACGTAATTCTACCATTTTGCAAAACCCCTTGAAATCCTTCCGGATTGTGGGCCGGTTTCCAAATATGGTACCCTATCAGCAAGAGCGGCGTGCCGATAGTCAGCAGGGCTGCCGGTCGAACGCAATGCCACAGACTGGTCCACTGTCCCGGCCATTTATCCGTAGGGCCATTATCCGCCGGGAAGATTGTTGCCGTTCGGTTTTATCCAGCACATTCCCCGAACCAGACTCCGGGCCATACTGTCAGGCGTTGCCAAGGAGATTTCTTATGAAAAGCATTTTGCCGCCGTTAAATATCGGCGGCCTGAAGATTGCCGTACCCATTATTCAGGGCGGCATGGGAGTGCGTGTGTCGGATTCGGGGCTTGCCGCCGCTGTAGCCAATTGCGGCGGAGCGGGCACCATAGCGAGTGTGGGGCTGGGTTATTGCGAGGAATACTGCCCTGACGTGGTGAAAGTGTCGAATGACGGTTTGCGCCGTGAAATACGGCGCGCGCGGGAATTGTCGAAAGGCGTAATCGGCGTTAATATAATGTTCGCGCTGAGCAATTACGAGGAACTGGTTAAAACGGCGGCCGAGGAAAAAGCCGATTTCATCGTTTCCGGCGCGGGCCTGCCGCTCAATTTGCCGGAACTGGTCGGCGAATCGCCGGTGCGGCTGCTTCCGATAGTGTCGTCCGCCAGGGCGGCAAACATCATAATGAAGACTTGGAAACGGCGCTATAACCGCCTGACGGATGCCGTGGTGGTGGAAGGGCCTATGGCCGGCGGACATCTGGGGTTCAGCACCGCTGAACTGGGCGATGCCGGGCTGACGCTTGAAAAAATCGTGCCGCAAGTGATTGCCGCCGTAAAGGTCTATGCGGATGAAGCCGGCCGGAAAATTCCCGTCATAGCCGGAGGCGGGGTCTATACCGGAGCGGATATAGCCGGATTCCTTAAAATGGGCGCTGGCGGTGTGCAGATCGCCACCCGGTTTGTAGCTACCGACGAGTGCCCCGCGGCTCAGGCGTTCAAGGAGGCCTATCTCAAAGCCACCGCCGCGGATATTTTCATTATCAAGAGTCCCGTGGGCATGCCGGGCCGCGCGCTCCGCACGAAGTTTCTCGACCGTGTGTTTGGCGGGGAAACCATACCAAACAAATGCGCGTACCGCTGCCTGCGCAGCTGCAATCCCACAACGGTGCCGTACTGCATAGCGAAAGCCATGATAAACGCCGTGGAAGGCCGGCTGGACGATGCGATAGTGTTCGCCGGAAGCAATGTTTCCCGCATAGACCGCATTATGCCGGTTCGGGAACTGATGGACGAGCTTGTGGCTCAGGCCAACGCCGCTTATTGAAATTCGAAGTGCCAAACCGTCCCGGTCGTATCGGGACAAAAAACCCCGCGCGCAAACGCGGGGTTTTTTCTATTCGGCATAAACAATACTGTCGGCTTGACATAATCATATTTCGTGATACAATATAGCAGTAATTGCAAACAACGGCAGAGAGTCCGTACAGCTTGGGGAAGCTTGCGGGGTAAATCAAAAGGGCTGTTTGCCGTGGGAGGGGGAATGGCGTTATTGAAGGTGGTGGATGGTTGGGGGCTATTGAAAAAAGGGGTTGACGAAGGTGTAGTGACGCGGGACATGAAGTCCCAGCTGAAACAGCTTATGGAGGATGGCAATGTCGTTTATTCCTCCGATTTCCGCATACTGGAAAACTATCTCAGCCTTAACGGCGTGAAGTACACTCTGAAAGGCCGGGATTTGTGCTGGGCGGAAACCAAGGCTTCCGAGGCGGGTTCGGCTAAAGATGCCAAAACGGCGGACAAGATACGCAATCTCAGGCGGTTTTCAAAAGAGTCCGTAGAGGGCGCGCATCCGGACGGCACGTTTGTCATCATCGCGCAGGACGATTTTGTGGCTTATAACTGGAAAAGTTTTCTGGACCGGTTGGCCAAAAACGTCGGCGCGGACAAGCCCGCGATAAAAGTGGCGCCTTTTTCAAACTGCTCGATCATCTATCTGTAGGCAAAAACCGGAAACAGATAAAAAACCCCTGCGCGAAGGCAGGGGTTTTTATTTTGAGGCAGCCGGTGCGGATCACGGGCGGGCGCAGCGGGTCGCGCACGCGCCCCGCTGCTGCGAAGCAGGCCGGTCGGGTTCCGTGCGCGAAGGAGCCGGGTCCGGCCATGCGTTTTTCGGGTGTTCGCAAAATGCTATCATAAGTGCAAGGCGGTTATTTTTGCCTGAAAGGCGATTATTGTGAGAAAAACGATGCTTGGCGTTGTTTTGCTGGTTGGCGCCCCGGTGCTGGCGCAGCAGCCGGTTTGTCCGGCTGCGGGACCGGGCACCCCGGAAACGAAGCTTGACTGTCCGTGGGCGGGCATAGTCCGGCTTATGGAGACGGCTGTTTCGCTTGAACAGCCGGTTCTGCCGCTGCTTGAGAAACACGCGCCCGGGCTGCTGGCGCAGATGCGCCGTGACGCCCGGTCGAATGAAATCCAACTGCTTTGGGGCCGCAGTTTGAATTTCGACGAAGGCGCGAAAAAAACCATCCTCAATCGTTCCATATACGATACGCTCGCCGCATTGATCGGCGTGGCCCGGCAGGAGGGCGATGCGGTTCATGCCGGCGCCGAGCATACTTACGGGTATCTGCTGAGCAATCTCGACACTCCGTTCGGCTACAAGCGCGCCCGCTGGGTGGAGCCGGACATAAATGCCGGGTTTGGGTTTGCGGAACGGGAAATCAGTCCTGCGCCTGATGCCGGAACGTTGCTTTCCAATCTTACGGTTTTTGCCGGCCGGATAGCCTTTCGCGGCGACAGCAGCTGTTTGCGGATGCTTGATGCCATACCGGCTGCCGCAACCGTGAGAGATTTCAATTTCGCAAGTTTATCCGTAATACGGCTGGTTGAAACCGTGGTTGTGGCGGAACGTACTGTCGAACTGCGCACCGATCTGGCAATGTTTCCCAACCCGCAGACGAAAACGCAGGCCCTTTTAATCTATTCGGTGAAGGACAGCGCCGAGCCGGGCGCCCGGCTGATCAGCGCTTTTCCGGTCGCCGGGGATTTTGTGGCCCGCATCGGCAAGCCCGGCAACGCCGGTTCCGGCAAGAAAATCAAAACCCGGTATAACGCTTTTGTGAAAGGGATTACCGGCGCGGATTTTACCGGTGAGGTGAAACTGCTGGTTTTCGGCGGGCCGGTTCCGCCGCGTTAAACAGCTTGTGTTCCAGCTGCTGTGACGCCGCCTGGCTGTTTTCAAAACGGGCCCCGGTTTGAACCGGGGCCCGCTTTTTTGAAGGCGAAAAACGTTATCTGGACGGCAGCACAATGTTCACCGTCGCGCCCGTGCCTTCGCCGGGATTGATCATGATGTGCCCGCTGTGGTTTTTTATGATGCCGTAGGAAATGAACAGACCCAGCCCCTTGCCCGGCGCGGTTTCGTTGCCGCCGCCGATGATGCCTTTGGTGGTGAGAAACGGGTTGAACAGCCGTTCCCGCACGTCCGGGGCGATGCCCGGGCCGGTGTCGCTGAACGAAATCGTGATGCATTTGCCGTTATTCTGGCACAGCAGGTGGGGATTGGTGCGGCACAGATCCTGCGGGGTTCGGCCGCAGGGCCTGAGCGTAACGGTAAGAACCCGCCTGGGGCAGTCGCGCATGGCTTCCACCGCGTTTATGATCACGTTTAGAAAAACCTGCGAAATCTGGTCGGCGTTGCAGCGTATCTCGCCCACTTCCTCGAAGTCCGGCTTCACCTCAATGTTGTGGCTGGAGAACTGTTCGTTCATCAGTGCCAGGCTTTCTTTTAGCAGCGTGGCGGGATTGATTTTCTGCATCCCGGACGTGCGCTTTGTGTACCCCATAAGCCCTTCCACTATCAGTTTGGAGCGGGAAACAAGGTCTTTGAAAACCTTGCAGATCCTGGCCAGATCGTCCGGCGATTTGCTGTCGGCGTACATCTCCACATAGCCCTGCATGATGAAAAGAATGTTGTTGAATTCGTGCGCCACGCCCGCCGCGAGGTTTCCGATCGCGATCATCTTTGAATTTTCAATGAATGCCGCCTGCGTGCGCAGGATGGATTCATTCATTGATTTCAGCCTGTCCTGATCCAGCTTTGTCTGGAGGTGCACCTCTACCCGCGCGATAATTTCATCCGGCGTGAAAGGTTTAACCACATAGTCCGCCGCTTTCAGGCGGAACCCCCGGACTTTTGTTTTGGTGTCGTCTATGGCGGTGGTGATAATAACCGGGATGTTTTTTATCCGGTCGTCGTTTTTTGCCTGCTCCAGCACCTCAAACCCGTCAATGTCCGGCATTACTATGTCAAGCAGAACCAGATCCGGCAATTCGGCTCTGAGCAGGTCGAGCGCCTCTTTGCCGTTGCTCGCGAAGAAAAAACCGTATTCCGGATGCTTGAACGTTAAAATGTCAGACAGCAAAGACCGGTTGTTTGCGTCATCGTCAACAATAAGCACTTTTATCATGAGAAATATTTTGTCTTCTGCTTTTCCCTGTAGGTCGCCCATTCTTCCCGCAACGAATACCAGCGGTCCATCCGGTCAAACGAGGCCTTTACAAGCGATTTTATAAGAGCCAGAGGAAACGGCTTGAGCAGAAAATCCGATGCACCCGCTTCAAACAGTTCCGCTATGCCCTGCAATGTGGGATACCCGGTAATAATGATTATCTGGGCGAATGGATTAACCTTTTTAATTTCGTGAAAAAGTTTTATTCCGCCCATCTTCGGCATCACAAGATCTGTGATGACTACATCAAACACGGTATCCCGAAGCATTTCTATGGCCTGTTCGCCGTTCAGCGCGCAGAACACTTCATAACCTTCTATCTTGAACATATCAGACAGGAGATCAAGTATATAAGTTTCGTCGTCAACGATCAGTAGCTTGCGTGTCATACTATAGTCCCCCCGCAGGGATTTGTCTAGCCCTCACGAATAATATTCACATCCTGCCAGTTCAGTATAGTATATATACTGATAGGATGCATGTCCAGTATATTTTGAATCATAATACGATGGCAATAGAGTTTACTCGGCCTAGCTATTTTTAGGTATATGCGCGACTTCGACCCATTTTTTTGCAAGTATTAATCCGATAGGCGACAAGCAGGCGATAATTCCGTAAATGAGCCATAATGTTGAAGTGTCCTGCGCGCCTGCGGGCGGCACAAACCGTTCCAGCATGAAGCCTGAATAAAGGCCGGTTGTGAATTTGGCGAGAAACCACGGTATTCCGGCAAGACCCATATACGCGCCCACTTTGCCGGCCGGCGCAAGGTCTGCTACATATTCGAGAAACCGGGACGACCATACCGCTTCGCCCAGCGAAAACAGGATCACATATGCTATCAGCATGTTAAGGTTCGGGCCGGGCACCAGCAGGAATGTGGTCACGGCGGAGATGCTGGTGCCGATGATCATCATGGTGATGATATTGGCTTTGCGCGTCAGCGCCGCTATAAGCGGCACGAAAATAACGATAATGAACGGGTTGAGCCCGTTTATCCATTCGAATTTCTGGCTGACCGCTTCGGGGAAGGCCCGGAACACATAATCCGGCATGGTAAGGAACTGGTGCGCGAAAAGCGTGCGGACGGGCAGCAGAATAAAAATGAAGAACATGAACCGGGAGTCCAGAAAAGGCAGTTCGGCGAGTTTCTGTTTCCATGTAAGCTGCGGGCCGGTATGCGGGACGTCTTTTACAAGCCGGTGCGTGGCTTCCGTTTTTGCGTTGAACAGCGTCATGTGCACCAGCATCATAAATCCGGTGATGGCCGTGCAGATCCAGAAAACGCCGTCAATTCCCCAGCCCAGCCCGACTATGTTGCCGAGGAATTTGTCGCCTGTCCGCACAAAAGGCGAAACAAAACTTTCAGCCACTATGCCGAGGTTCATTATGGCGTAGAGAAAACTGTAGCCGATGGTGGCGGTTCGCTCGTCGGTGTACTCTTTCACTCCGGCGTAAAGCGCGGGCTGGAGGATACCCGAACCCGCCGCCATGAAAAACAGGCCTGACCACGCGATCAGGTAGGCGGTAAACCCATGTCCGTCGCACGGCGCGCAGGTGATAAGCACCCGCCCGGTGAAAAGCGCGCCCAGCGACAGGGTAATTGCGCGCCGCACTCCCAGTCTGTCCGACACGAACCCGCCGCCGAACATGAACAGCGTGACCAGCCCGGTAAAAGCGGAAACGCTTATTCCGGTCAGCGCGTCCGGCATGCCGACGCGGGTGCCGAGAAACCGTGTCAGAAGGGTAAGGATGCCGAAATAGGCTATCCCGTCCCCGAAATTGACCATATTGATCAGCCAGAACGCTTTTGACGAACCGAACAGGATGCCCATGCTTTCTTTAAGCGAAAGCTCCTTTTTTGTTTCGTTATCCATTATTCCACCCGTACTTTAAAATAATTCATCACAGCGTATCATATTTTTCACACCGCCGACACAGCGTCTGTCAAGCTCCGCCATACTCACAATGGCGGCAAATGTGCTATTCTAAAAGTGTCAATTGTTTCGCACAGGAGAGGATGCAGGCAATGACTTTTCTATTATTTGTCGCGGTAGTGTATCTGATCGCCAAGTCCGCCAGGATAGGCGATGCCGAGCGTGAAATTTCATCGCTGAAAAACCGGATTTCGCAGCTGGAGCGGTATATCAGTCTGCTGTCCGGAAAATTCGCGCCAGCCGTTTCTAAAACATCTTCTGAAACCGCAGTTCGGCAGGAAGCGTCCGCTGTCGGGCCCGGCAGCGCGCCTCCGGCCGGCGCCGCGCCCGGATCCGTTCCCGCGCCGGTTTTGCGGCCGCACGCCGAACCCGGCCCGATACCGGGCGCGCTTGAGCCGGATATGCCCGGCCCGGCGCCCGCAAAAACGGTGGACTGGGAAAATTTCGCGGGCGCAAGCCTGTTCGCCTGGCTGGGCGGGTTCGCGCTGTTTCTGGGGCTGGTGTTTTTTGTCAAATATTCCATTGATGCGGGTTACCTCAGCCCGCTGGTGCGGGTGGCGCTGGGTCTTGCCGGCGGAACCGCGCTTGTGACCGGGGGAGCATATATTAAGGATCGCGGAGTGAAAATCACGTCCGACACGTTGTGCGCGAGCGGCATAGCCGTGCTGTACGCGTCCGTATACGCCGCCGGTTCGTTTTACGGTTTCATCGGGCAGGGGCCGGAGTTTTTATTCATGGCGATTGTTTCGGCGTCGGCGTTTTTCCTGTCGGTTCACATGAACGCGCAGTTTGTAGCCATACTGGGGCTGGCCGGCGGGTTTTTGACTCCGCTGCTGCTGTCTGCCGGAGAAGCCCGCACGCTGGCTTTATTCAGCTATATCGGTCTGCTCGATATAGCGCTGCTGGCGCTGGCGGCGCGGATGCGGTGGCCGGCGCTGGTCTGGCTTTCGGGCCTGGGTACGCTGGCGCTTGAGTTTTCGTGGTATGGCAGGTTCTTTTCGGTTGAACAGGTCTGGCCCGCGGCGGCGGTGTTCGCGCTGTTTCCCGCGCTATATGCCGCAATGTCGTTTTTAAGGGACAATCTCCGCCTGAAAGATGATTTCGCCGGGGCTTCCGCTCCGGCGCTGGCAATAGCGGGAGTGCTGGCCGCATGGAATATGGCGGGGTTTAACGGACTGGCGGGCCGCCCTGCGCCGGCATTTACGCTGCTCATGCTGGTAAATATCACGCTCTGCGCGCTTTCCTGGCGCGAGGCCGGATTTTACGAGCCGTGGCGCAAGATCGTCAGTCTTTTGAATTTTGTCACGCTGCTGCGCTGGACAATTTATTCCGTCACCCCGGAAACATTGCCGCTGGCGCTGTTTTTCTTCGTGCTGTTTTCCATTCTGGGCGGAATATTTCCGCTTTATATGAGAGCGCGTGGCAAGACGCAAATAACTTATGCCGACGGGCTGGCGGCGACGCTGTGCCTTCTGCCGTTGCTGCCGCTGATTTTTAAATGCGGGACAGGCTCGTGGCTGGTATGGCCCGCTGTTGCGGTTATCGCCGCCGCCGGGCTGGCGGTGGCGGCGGCGCTGGGCGCGGCGAGTCTTGCGGTCGGAGGCTTCGCGCTGGTGCTGATTGTGATGCTTTTCTGGCTGTTTAAAATGCCGCTTGCGGGCGGCGGCATCGGCCTGATGATAATGGCGGCTGTTATGGCGGGCGTGTTCATGGGGGTGGGCGCGGGGCTGAAAAAACTGTCGGGCGCGCTGGACATGCCGCCGGACAACCCGCTGTTCAAACATTTTTCGCTGCTGTCCGTGCTGCCTTCGTTCATGCTGATGTTCGTTGCGGTGTTTTATTTCAAGCCGCTGGCGCCTCATGCGGCGTTCGGGGCGGCGCTTGCCGTCGCGGTTTTGCTGCTGGCTGCCGCGCGCGTTTATACAAAGGGCGAGGCCGCCTATATGGCGCTGATCGGTTCGTTTCTGGTGCAACTGGCGTGGCATTCCGTTATGGAAACCGGGATGGAGCCGGCCGGCATCGCGTGGCACTGCCTGTTTCTGGCGGTTTTTCTGGCGTATCCGTATATAGCGCGGGGCAGGTTTTCGCAAATGCCGGCCGTATGGATCACCGCCGCGCTGGCGGGCTGCGCGCAGTTTCTGCTTGTTTACGGCGCGTGCAAGCCGTTGGTGCCGCCGCTGGCGCGCGGGTTTGTGCCGGCGGCGTTTGCCGTGCTGTATCTGGCGGTTGCGCTGTTTGAGGCGCGCGGACGGGGAGGCGACGGGTTCAGTCGTTCCCGGCTGGCCTGGTCCGGTGGAATGACGCTGTTTTTCATAACGCTGATTTTCCCGGTCCAGTTTGACCGGGAGTGGCTGACCATAGCCTGGGGCCTTGAGGGCGCGGCGCTTGTGTGGCTGTATGCCCGGCTGCCGCATCCGGGCCTTAAGCGGGCGGCGTATATTCTGCTTGCCGCAAGTTTCGCCCGGCTGGCTTTGAACGGGTCGGTGCTGACTTATCATATCCGGCAGGACGTGCCGGTTTTCAACTGGTATCTGTATACTTACGGGCTGGTTGCGGCGGCCTGTTTTATCGGCGCGAAACTCTGGCCTGAAAACGAGGGAGAGCTTTTTGCCACCAGACCCTCTCCGGTGCTTTCCGGCATGGGCGTTATTCTGCTGTTCCTGCTTCTGAATATCGAAATAGCGGATTATTTCAGCGCCGGTTCCGCTCTCACGTTCGAGTTTTCGGGCAATCTTGTGCGGGATATGGTGTACACGCTCGGCTGGGGTCTGTTCGCGCTGGGCCTGCTGGTGGCGGGACTGTACAAAAGATCCCGGGCAGGCAGGCTTGCCGCCGTCGCGCTTATGTCGGCGACCGTGCTGAAACTGTTTTTCCATGACCTGTGGGTTTTGGGCCAACTGTACCGGGTAGGCGCGTTTGTGGGGCTGGCTGTTCTGCTGATAGTGGTTTCCTATCTTTATCAGAGATTCGTGCGAGGCAATCATGAAACATCCGTTCCTTAGCTTCGTGCTGTGCGCGGTTTGCGTAACGCCGGCGCGGGCCGGCTGGAATTATGTCCAGACTGTGGCGGCCGGCGCGGCCGGCCTTAATAAAATCGAGCTTTCGACAGCCGTTATTGACCGGAGTCTGCCGGATCTGGCTGATCTGCGCCTGCGCACGCCCGGCGGCGCGGACGTTCCATATTTCACCGTACGGAACCTGCCGCCGGATTTTGTTCTTCAGACCGATATCCGCGAGGAAGGCAAAATGACCGTCGTGCTGGCTGATTTCGGCAAACCACGAGATGTCATGGGCGTGCTTCTGGAAATTCCCGCCGAGGAATTTATAAAGACTGTAAACGTAATGGGGAGCGATACCGGCGCGGACTGGCGGCCTGTCGCGCTTAAAAAATATATTTTCCGGCAGGGCGGCCGGGCGAAACTGCAGGTGCGGTTCGCGCCGGTCCGATACCGTTTTCTGCGGCTTGAGCTTGATAACGAAACTTCGCCGCCAGTGGGCATAACGCAGGTCAGCGCGGTGCTGCGCGCCGGCGCATATGACCGGCTGAAAAAAATCGAGATTCCATTTTCCGCCGCGCAGCGCGGCAAGGATACCGTTCTGACGCTCGACCTGCCTGCCAGAAACCTCTACATCGCGGAACTTGAGCTGACCGCGCAGGACGGTCTGTACAGCCGGCAGGCGAGACTGGTTTCCGTCCGTAACAGTTTCGCTGCGGCCGGCTGCGTGGGTTCAGGGCAGGAACCGGGCTGCGGGAAAAGTTTTCCCGTCCGCCGGCAATTCGCCGATGAAACCGCTCCGGAGCTGATCATTTCAAACGGCGACAATCCGCCTCTTGCGGTCAGGAGCGTGACCGCGTATTGCCTGCCGGTTTACGCGGTGTTTGATTCGCCGGCCCCGGCGGCTTATAAACTTTATTTCGGAAACAGAACCGCGCGCGCGCCGGATTACGGGCTGG
>JAQVSV010000066.1 GCA_028700325.1 Elusimicrobiaceae bacterium
CCACGCCGACCGTGAAAGCCCTGGAGGCGCGCGACGCAATCGCCAACGGCGCGGACGAAATTGACATGGTGATAAACGTGGGCGCGCTCAAGTCCGGCAACGACGCGCTGGTGTTCGACGATATCAGGGCCGTGCGCGAGGCTACGCGCGGGCATGTCCTTAAAGTGATTATCGAAACCGCGTATCTGACCGACGAGGAGAAAGTGCGCGCGTGCGCCATGTCGAAACAGGCGCAGGCGGATTTTGTAAAGACCTCCACCGGGTTCGGGCCGGGCGGCGCGACGGCGGCCGATGTGGCCCTGATGCGCAAAGTGGTCGGCAGTGGAATGGGAGTGAAGGCGTCCGGCGGGATCCGCAACACCGAAGACGCCCAGGCGATGATCAAGGCCGGAGCGAGCAGGCTGGGCACAAGTGCGAGCATCGGAATCGTGACGGGGCTGCAAGGCGCTTCGAGCGGCTATTAATTTCAAAACTGATGGGGAGAACCGAATATGAAAGAAGCATTGGGGCTGGTTGAAACGAAAGGTTTTATCGGGATGATCGAAGCGTCCGACGCGATGGCGAAAGCCGCGAAAGTCACGCTGATCGGCTATGAAAAAATCGGGTCGGCTTATGTCACCACGATGTGCAAGGGCGAAGTGGGCGCGGTGCGCGCCGCCGTGGAAGCCGGCGCGGCCGCCGCGCAGAAAGTGGGCGAGCTTGTCGGTATTCATGTGATACCCAGGCCCCATGACGGCCTTGACAGGTATATGGACAAGATCAGCGTAAGGGCGGACTAGTCCGTACCCTTTCCGGCCATGCTGACTGAAAACGATATCGCCGATATTATTTACGGGCTGCTGTCGGGGCATGGATTGCTGTCAGCCCGGGCGGGCGGCGACGCGGCGGCAGGCGTGCCGGCCTGTGCTGTGGCGGATACGGCGAAAATTTCCGCGGCGGTATCAGGTTCCGTTTCCGGCCCCGGCAAGACGCCTGCGGCCGGGCCCGGGCCGAAAGAGTTTAAAAGCGGGTATGCGACCGGATTTTACAAAGGTTTTTCGCATGCCGCGAAACCGGCTCCGGGAAAAGCGGCCGCGTTCGGCGCGAAAGGCGGACGCTATTACGGGCCAGCCGCGCGGCCGAAAAGAGTGTTTATGACCGACCGGGAGCTGCGGATCATGTTGCGGCCCGGGTCGAAGCTGCTGACGGTTCCGCGCGGGACGGTAATAAGTCCGCTCGCGCTGGACTGGATTGAGTTTGAAGCGATCGGACTGCGGTTTGAATGAGAGTTACGGATTGAGCGTCAGTGTATGATCAAATACTGGGAAATAAGAGCGATGCCGTCGCCGGAGGACGAGAGCAGACACTGTCTGTACCTCGACGGCGACACTATTGATGTTGATATGCTGCTTATGAAACTGGGCAATATCTGCAGCCGGCCGCTGATGGCCGAGCCGCCATATACTTACGCTCTGTATCTGTACGATACGAATGAGGAAATTCTTTTGAAAAGCGAGCGGGTTGTTGCCGATATCGTGCGGCGCAGCCAGCGCAGAAAAGGAAGGAAAGCGGAGCTTGCGCCTGACAATTTCGGGAAACTTCAAAATCCGGCGTCCGAGTTCACGCCGAGCTCGGAAACCATTGTAGAGCGTGACGCGCTGTACGCGCCGCCGGAAACGCTGTACACCGCTTTTGCCGAGCCGGAACCGGTTCGGCGCGGCAAGCCGGGCGCCCGGCCCGGCCGGCGGCCCTCAAGGGATACGCCGCGCGAAAAGACGAAAGATTCTTCCCGGCCGGAAATGCCGGCGGAACCGGCGGTTTCGTTCAAGCCGGAGCTTGCTCCCGCCGTGCAGGAGGAAGTGGAGGCGCTTGAGCGCGGCCGCAAAGGCATGATCAAGGAGCTGAGATTCACTGTTATCCCGGAAGTGCCGCCCAATCCCGCCGCGCCCCCGCCCAGACCGGCATTGCGTCCGGCGGGCCCTGTGCCGCCGCGCGCGATGCAGCCTGCCGGTCCGGCCAAGGCCGAGCCGGACGCGTCGGACCGGCTGATGCCGGCGCCGCCGCGCGTGCCGGTGAAACCGACTATTCGCCAGGTCAGCCCTCCGCCTCAGCAGCGTCCGCCCGTACAGACCGTGCGGCAGGCCGCGCCCGCGCCGCAGCAGCAGCGTCCTCCCGCACAGACCGTGCGGCAGGCTGCGCCCGCGCCGCAGCCGGTCAACCCGACACAGCCGTCCGGTCCGGCCGATATGATGGATATGTTTAACAGTGGCAATTTGAGGATGACTGCGTCTTCGCTGCGGCTGACCTCGTCGTCCGCGGGGCCGGTGAAACAGGGCGCGGCCGTGCCTGCGAAAGCAAAGGCTGTGGCGGGCAAGCGCGAGCCGTGGACGGTGGACGCGCCGCTTAATCCGATTTTTACCGCGGAGCGGCTGATTCCTTCGGTCAACCGGTTCGCGCACGCGGCGGCGCTTTCGACGATAGACAGCCCGGGCAGCATGTATAACCCGCTTTTCATGCATGGAGTGGCGGGTTCCGGCAAGACGCATTTTCTGTCGGCTGTGGCCTACGGCATCGGCGCTAAAAAAGGCGCGGACAAAGTGTTTGTAACCGACGGCACGCGTTTTTCGCGCGGCGTACACCAGATGATTCTGCGCAATACCGTGGCGGATTTCGAGGCGAAGCTGATGGGGATGGAGGCCATCTGCATAGATGACATTCACCTGATGGCGCTGGGCGAGGAGAACCGCCGTTATATCGCCGGCTGGCTGGCGGAGTTTAAAAAAGCCCGCAAGCAGATAGTGGTAACGTCTTCGGTGTCCGGTCCGGCGGTGCGCGAACTGGAAACGCGGCTGGGGTTCGAGTTCAGCTCCTCCAAGTCCGCGGTCGAGCTGAAAGCGCCGGCCGAGGAACAGAAACGCGAGGTGGTGCGCGAAATGGTGTCATGGCTTGACGCCAACATAGCCGAAGAGGAGCAGGACAGCTATCTGGTGCGGCGCGACAGCAATCTCAGCGCGGTTTTGCGTTCGATGCTGCGGCTCAAGGCCATGGAAACGATAGTGCCGGCGCATAATCCGCCGCTGACTACGGTAAATATGCTCGATATCATTTTCGGCGGCGCGAGCGAGGCGGAAGGCGACCCGAATGATGCCGAATTGAAAAAAGTCCAGAATTTTACGCCCAAAGGAACCGGCGGCTGGGGCAAGTGGGGCTTTTTCGGGCCGATGGGGCAGGACCGGTATCTTGACTGGGTGATGGCCAGCATTACCGAGCGAGCCAAGGAGCTTGGCCTGGCGGGCAGTTTTGTGCCTGCCGCCAGAATGGAGTATGATCCGTCCATGCTGGCCGCGTCGGCGTTTAAAATCGCGGAGGAATGCGATTCCAAGGATCTGTACGGTGCGGTGGTGCTCGGAGTGCCGGGTTCGGACTCACAGAAAATGGCGGTGTTTTCCGAGTCGCTGCGGCATATGCTGGGGAGCCTGTCGGTGCGGCTGGCCTGGTTCGACCGGGAAAAGCTGCGCGCGCCGTCTTCCTATGTGAGAGTGTTGCTTGATCTGCTGGGGTAAGCCCGGGCGTTTTAACGGGCGAAAAAAGGAGGCTGTATGCGTGTTTTGAAAATAGCGGTTATTATGCTGGCGGGGTTGCTGGCGGGCTGTGGGTCCGCCGGGCCGAAAAGCGTTGTTAAAAACGGTTCGCTGGCGCCGGAGTTTCTCGACACCAGTATAGACAAGGAATATCTGTGGGTGCGCGGGCTCGGCGCCGCGGGCGAGAAGTATGCCGACGCCACCCAGCGCAGGATCATGTCGCGCGAGGCGGCGATCGCCAACGCGCAGCTGCGGGCGACGGAATATCTCAATGGCGCGGCCGTGAATTCCAAAACGCGCGTGGAAAACGGCGTGACGGACGACCAGCAGCTGCTTGTCACGGTTAACGCGGCCGTCGCGCATGCGGAGGTGGTTTCCGCGGAATACACCAAGGACGACGGCTGCGCCGTGGTGGTGCGGCTGAAGCTGTCGGAAATCAACCGCGGCGGAATTATCGTCAAGCCGGAGTGAACATGAAAAAAATTGCCCTGGTTTGTTGCGTGGCGGGCGCGGTTCTGCTGGCGGGTTGCGCGAATATGAAGGTTGGGTCAGGCTGGTCGGGCGAGAAGGTCAAGGGGGAAGGGTTCGCCAAGTACACGCCGGAAGATCCGGCCGGGATGCGCGCGGCGGCGCTGGTATCGGCCCAGCGCAATGCCGTGGAAAAGGTGGTGGGGGTGTTCGTGTCGGCCAAAACGCTGGTGCGCGAATCCATCACTATTGACCAGAAGATACTGGCCCGGACCCAGGGTTTTATAAAAACCTATAAAGTGCTTGACGAGGGCCGGCAGGGCGATCTGTACCGGGTGCAGATAAAGGCCGTGGTGCTGGTATCCGACGTAAATAACGTGATCGGCGAGCTGCAGCTGGACCGGCCGGTTTATGACAAGAAGGTGCTGTTCATCGCCGCCGAGCCGGGCGCGGAATACGCGAGCGATTTGCGGACGGGAGTGTTCGGCGCGTTCGAAAAAAACGGGTTTGCGATGCTGGAGGACGCGGCTTTCGCCTCGTCCGGCGCGGGCGACACGGCGGCGGTTCTTGTGCGCGCGCGGGCGGCGGGCGCGGATTTCGCTCTGCGGGCAGAAGCGGCCGCGTATCCGCTTGAAGGCGTGCCGGGGCTGGGCGGCTCGTTTGTTTCGATGCGGGCAAAAATCACCTTGAAACTGCTGGAGGTTTCCTCCGGCAGGACGGTGGCGGAAGAAAGCCGCGAGGCCAGCGCGATAGACCCGGTGCGGCAGATCGCGCAGCGTAAAGCCGTTTCCGCGGCGGCCGGACTGGCCGCCGGGATAGTGGAGATGGCGGCGCGGCGCGCGGCGTCGGGCGGAGTGGTGATAACGCTGTCCGTCGAGGGGCTGGACGGAATTGAGCAGGTCGCCCGCATAAAAACCGCACTGGATTCCACACTCGGCGTGGAGTCTTACAACCTGCGCCGGTATGTGCACGGCGAGGCCAGATTTGATGTGAATGTCAGTTCAATAACCGGCGAGGAACTGGCTTCTTCGATACTGCGGCAGCTGCCGTTTAAGATGCTGTCGGTCACGCAGTATGCGGTGGAGCTGGCGGTGGAAGACTGAACCGGAACGCCGCCGGCGCGCGGGCGCAAATGCGGAGTTAACAGGATTTTAATGCTTGCCGGACTAAAAAGCGTAGGGATAAGGGGCATAGACGGATTTGCCGTTGCCGTGGAGGTGGACGTGGCGGCGGGGCTGCCGTCGTTTACCATTGTGGGCCTGCCCGAAGCCGAGGTGCGCGAGGCGCGCGACCGGGTTACTGCGGCGGTGCGCAACAGCGGGTACGATTTTCCGCTTAAACGGATCACCGTAAACCTCAGTCCGGCGGAGCTGCGCAAAAGCGGCACTCATTTTGACCTGCCGATCGCGCTGGGGGTGCTGCAGGCGTCGGGCCAGCTGAACGTGGCGCCGGGGCTGGCGGCGGAGGAACTGGTTTTTCTGGGCGAGCTGTCGCTGGACGGGCGGCTTAACCCGTCTCCGGGCGTGCTGCCGATGCTGGCGCCGCTTGCTGGGCGGGCGGTGAAAGGGGTTTTTGTGCCGCGCGGGAACGCGAACGAGGCGGCGGTGTCGGGGCTTAAAGCCTATGCGCTGGACAATCTTAAAGCGGCGGTGGAACTGCTTGGCGGAACCCGGCCGGCGGAAGCGGCGGTCTGGATCGAGGAACAGCCGGAGCGCGCGGCCGCGGAAGCCGGCTGGTCCGGCGATTTCAGCGAGGTGAAGGGCCAGCCGCTTGCCAAACGAGCCCTTGAAATCGCGGCGGCGGGCGGGCATAACGTGCTGATGATCGGGCCGCCCGGCACAGGCAAATCAATGCTGGCGCGCCGGTTTCCCGGCATTTTGCCGGAGATGGGCCGGGCCGAGTCGCTTGAGACGACCCGCATTTATTCGGTTAGCGGCATGCTCAGGGGAACCGGGCTGATGCGGCGGCGTCCGTTCCGGGACCCGCATCACACCGTTTCCGAAACCGCGCTGATAGGCGGAGGCGGAATCCCGCGTCCCGGCGAGGTTTCGCTGGCGCACAACGGGGTGTTGTTTCTGGATGAGCTGCCGGAATTTTCACGCGCGGGGCTGGAAGTCCTGCGCGAGCCGCTGGAGGACGGACGGGTGACTATTTCGCGGGCGCGTGAGCGGGTGACTTTTCCGTCGCGCTTTATACTGATCGCGGCCATGAACCCGTGCCCGTGCGGATATTTGGGGCATCCGGGCAGGCAGTGCCGGTGCACGCCGCTTGAGGTGAGGCGGTACAGCGCGAAAATTTCGGGCCCGCTGATGGACAGGATAGATCTGACTGTCCGGTTAAATCCGGTGCGGTATAAGGACTGGGAGAGCGCGCGCCCCGAGGAAGCGTCATCCGAAATAGGAGCAAGGGCGCTTGCCGCGCGCGGGGTGCAGGCGGAGCGGTTTGCCTCGGGCGCGACGCGGCTCAACGCTTTTATGAAGACGCGCGACATTAAGAAACACTGCGCGCTTCCGCCGGGCGGCAGTGAGATACTGGAAGCGGCGATGGGCCGGCTTGGCCTGTCGGCGCGCAGCATGGACAAGATTCTGAAAATCGCACGCACGATAGCCGATCTGGCGGGCG
This sequence comes from Elusimicrobiaceae bacterium, assembly GCA_028700325.1. Taxonomy (NCBI): domain Bacteria; kingdom Pseudomonadati; phylum Elusimicrobiota; class Elusimicrobia; order Elusimicrobiales; family Elusimicrobiaceae; species Elusimicrobiaceae bacterium. Next base: position 6,651 of record JAQVSV010000066.1, read on the forward strand.
AAGAAACGATTCAGAAGCAACATTTGACAGAGGCCGTGCAGTACCGGAGTTTTGACCGGGCGGCCGTTATGGAGAGGTTATGAGGAAACTTGCCGGGCTGGTGTGTTTTTGCGCGGTTGTGTGCTGCTGCGGCGCGTTGCGCGCCGGGGAAGAGGCGGAACGCAATGTGCATGTGGTGGTTAAGGGCGACTGTCTGTGGGATATCGCCGGCAAGTATTGCGGCCAGCCGAGGAAATGGCGCAAACTTTACAAGGGCAACATGCGTATCATAAAAAATCCCGAGCTGATTTATCCCGGCCAGACGCTGGCGGTTACCTGCCTGCCGGACGGCGGAATAAAGATGGAGCCAGTCGCGCCGGCGGAAGCGGCGGCGATAGACACGGCGCCGGTTTCGGTGGCGGTGTCCAGCCCCGCGGAACAGGCTGCCGGGGCGGAGCCCGCGCCCGAGGCCGCGCCGAAGAAACCGGCCGGGCCGGATGCGGATGACAGGCTGTTGTCGGAACTGAAAGAACTGGCCGACGGCCGGGGCCGGGCGCAGGAGGATAACCTGTCCGTTTCGCCGGAGATGCCGGCCGACATGACGTGGGGTTTTCCTTCCCAGGATAACCAGCTGGTCGCGCCGGACTGGCGCGAGGACGGGAAAGTGGTGGCGGCGGATCTTGATGATCCGCTGGACACGCTCGCCGCGTTCGGGGATGTGGTGCAGCTGGAGCTGCGGACCGCCGGCTCCGTGCGCGCGGGCGAGCTGGTGTTTGTTTTCCGGCGCGGCAACGTGATCAAAGACAGCAACGGCGCGGCCAGACTTCAGCTGCAGCGTTCTGCGGCCCTTAAAATCAGGGCGGTAAACGGAACAACGGCTACGGCGGAAGTGGTCCGCGCGGTCAACCCGGTTGAGGTTGATGATTTGATTATGAAATAGCTCCGCCGCAGCGCGGAGCAGAGAATGAATCCATCGGATATAACATGAGCGAGCAGTGGTGCGATTTCAGACAGATTGTAGAGCAGGGCATTAAGCGGCGCGGCATTTCCCTGCGGGAACTGTGCCGGCGTGCCGGCACGGATGCGTCCTATCTTTCCAAGGTGCTTGCCGGAAAGCGCAATCCTCCGGAACAGGCCGCGGTGCTCAACGGCCTGGCGGAGGCGCTGGAACTGAGCCCGGAGATTATTTTTTTGTCGGTCGGGCGGATTCCGCCTCTGTGGGAAAAACTCCGGCATGACCGCGCGGCGTTTAATTCCGTGAACGTGTTTCTGGCGGGCGGAACGCAGCTGCCGGCGGCGGGAGCCGGCCCGGCGGCCAGGTCAGGCCGCTCCGGCGACGAAATTCCGGAGGAGCTTCTTTAAATGCCGCCATTGCTTTCACCTGCCGAGCGGGAAGCCCGGTTGCGCATGAATACGGCCTGGTTTATGAGGCCGGACTGGTGCCGCCGGCTGGTGGAACTGCACGGCAGCGCGTGCGCCGTGCTCGGGCAGACCGCGGCGGAACTGGCGGAGTCAAGCGCGTTGCCGCTGAAAAACGCGGAGAAATTTTTAGCCGACTGCGCTGCGGCCGATGCGGCCGGCGAATTGCGCGCCGCCGCCGATTGCGGCGGGCGCGTGGTGTTTCCGGAAGACGAGGATTTTCCGCCGCGGCTTGCCGGCATACCGGACGCGCCGTTTCTTGTTTATGTGAAAGGCGATATCGGGTTCGGCGGCCCGGCGGTCGCGGTTGTGGGGGCGCGTTACCCGGACGCGTACGGCCGCAGAATGTGCTCGGCCCTTGCGGCGGAGCTGGCCGGAGCCGGTTTCCTGATCGTAAGCGGACTGGCGCGCGGCATAGACACCGCGGCGCACGAAGCCGCGCTGGCGCGCGGCGGACGAACCTGGGCGGTGGTCGGCACCGGGCTGGGCAAATGTTATCCGCCGGAAAACCGCGGGCTGGAAGAACGGATTTTAAAAGCGGGCGGCGCGGTGATAAGCGAGTTTCCCGTTTCGAGCGGGCCGGCGGCGCACCATTTTCCGCGTCGCAACCGGCTGGTGTCGGGTTTATGCGGGGCGGTGCTGGTGGTGCAGGGCGATATAAAATCGGGTTCGCTCATCACAGCGCGCGTCGCGCTGGAGCAGGGCCGGGAAGTGCTGGCGGTGCCGGGCCAGGCTGACGAGCCGCTGAGCGCGGGGCCGAACCGGCTGATCCGGGACGGGGCGGTGCTGGTTCAGACGGCGAAAGACGTGCTGGACTCCTATCCGCCGCAGGAGCTGTTCGGGATAATGCTGCCGGCCGGCGAACCGGAAGCGAAAACCGCGCGGGCCGTCGCGCTGGAAGGGCTGAGCGCCGACGAGCGCGCCCTGCTCGAATGCATAGGCGGGCAGGAACTGCCGGTGGACGTGATAGCGCAGACTCTTAACTGGGACATTCCGCGCACCGCCGGCGCGCTGTTCGAGCTGGAGATAAAATCGCTGGTATCCGCGGCGGCGGGCCTGTACGCGAAAAATTGACGCAATACTAGAAATCAGGAAGGAATATGACTGCAAAAGCAAGCGGCAAAAAATATCTGGTGGTGGTGGAATCTCCCACCAAACAAAAAACCATAGGCAAGATACTGGGCCCGGAATATGTGGTGCGCAGTTCGTTCGGGCATGTGCGCGATCTGCCGGAGCGGGAGCTGGGCGTGGACGAGAAGAACGGATTCAAACCCACTTACGTCATCATTCCGAAAGCCAAAAAAAACATAACGGAGCTAAAGACCGCTTATAAAGACGCCGATCTGCTTTATCTGGCGACCGACCCTGACCGGGAAGGCGAGTCCATAGCGTGGCATCTGGTGGAGGCGCTGTCGCCTGACATGAAAAAGGTCAAGCGCATAGCGTTTCATGAGATTACGCCGGGCGCGATCAGGGAATCCTTCAACAATGCGCGCGACATTGACGACAATCTTGTCGAGGCGCAGCAGGCGCGGCGCGTGCTGGACCGGCTGGTGGGTTATAAACTGTCGCCGCTTTTGTGGCGCAAGATCAGCAAGGGGCTGTCGGCCGGGCGGGTGCAGTCGGTGGCGGTGCGGATTCTGGTGGAGCGCGCGAAAGAGATCGCGGAGTTTCCGGTGGAAAGCTATTATGCCGTAGAGGCTTCGCTTTCCAAACCGGGCCTGCCGCCGGACTTTAACGCGCGGCTCTATAAATGGAAAGGGGAGCCGGCGGAAAGGTCGCGCGTGCTGAAACTGTTCGCCGAGGACTATCGCGTGCGCCGCACGGTGTTTTCGGAGGAGGCGGAGCTGAACGACGCCAGGAAAATTCTTTCAGCCGGTCCGCTCAAGGTTGCCAGCGTGGAGCGCAAGGAAACGCGTCAGCGGCCCAAGCCTCCGTTCATCACCAGTTCGCTTCAGCAGGACGCGCACAACAAGCTGGGGTTTTCGTCGCAGAGGACGATGCAGGTTGCCCAGTCGCTTTACGAAGGCATCGAACTGGACGGCCAGACGGTGGGCTTGATAACTTACATGAGGACGGACTCGTTCAACGTGTCGAAAGACATTCAGAAAGAGTCGCGCGAATACATAGCCGCGCAGTACGGCGCGGCGTTCGCGCCGGAAAAACCGCCTTTTTACGGCAAGAAGGTCAAAGGCGCGCAGGAGGCGCATGAAGCCATTCACCCGACCAGCGTGGCCCGCGAGCCAGAGCAGATTCGGAAATATCTGAGCGGCGAGCAGGCGAAACTGTACGAGCTGATCTGGCGGCGGTTCCTGTCGAGCCAGATGGCGGACGCGGTGTTCGATACGCTGGGCGTGGAGATTGCGGCCGGGCCGGATTGCGACAGCGCCGCGCCGCAGTGCGTGCTTAAGACCGGCGGCCGCACGGTGAAATTCGAGGGGTTCCTTAAAGTTTACAAAGGCGAAGAGTCGGACGACGAAAACGAAGAGGAAACCGAGGAGAACGCCAAGCTGCCGCTGCTGGAAAAGGGCGACGCGCTTGAGCTTAAAGGCATAGACGCGGCCTCCAGGAAAACCTCGCCTCCGCCGATGTACAACGAAGCGAGCCTGATTAAAACGCTGGAAAAACACGGGATCGGGCGGCCTTCGACTTACGCGCCGATCGTCAAAACCATTCAGGACCGCAAATACGCGGAACGGCAGGGCCGGTCCGGCAAGCTTGCGCCGACCGAGCTGGGCACGACGGTGACCGAAAAGCTCAAGGGTTTTTTCCCGGAACTGATGGAGCTTTCCTACACGGCGGAGATCGAGGACAGGCTTGACGACGTGGCGTCCGGCTCGGCCAAATGGGCGGAGGTTGTCGCGGCGTTTTACGGGCCGTTTACCGCCGACCTCGCCAAAGCTTATACCGGCATGGAAGCGGAACAGCCTCAGGAAGTGGCGGACAAGTGCCCCGTGTGCGGCGGGCCGATGCTGCTGCGCGAAAGCCGGTTCGGCAAGTATATTTCCTGCGCCAATTTTCCGAAATGCAAGGGCAAGATCCGGCTGGAT
>JAQVSV010000067.1 GCA_028700325.1 Elusimicrobiaceae bacterium
CGGCGGACACAAGCCCGTAAACCAGCCGGCGTTTTTTCCCGGGCGGAGGGGACAGCCGGATCTTTTCAAGCATGAAAAGCGTGAGCGCAAACAGCAGCAGGCTGAAGTTTTCGGGCCGGATGTCCAGACTGGGAAGCAGCGCCACAGCCAGCAGCGGCAGCACGGCAAACGCGCTTGCGGTCAGCCCGTACAGCCGCAGCGTCATTAAAACAGGAACGGACAGTCCCGCCAGCAGCGTGAATTTCAACGCGAAAAGGCCCGCATAACCGGCCCGTGAATAAAGGAAGTAATAGAGCGGCTGAAGCAGCCACTCGAAATCCGTCCAGCCCGCTCCCGCGCGCGACCACGACAGAAAATCACGCGCCGGGACCGTTGTGTGCGCCAGCATATACTTCCCGGCCGACAGGTGCCAGAACATATCGGTATTTACAAGCGGCAGGCACAGGCAGGATGCCGCAAGAAAAACTCCCGCCGCGGTCAATACATTGAAAAACCGGGCGCGGGAGTTTGTTTCCCGCGCCCGGCCCGTATCAGACTTCGAAGGCATCATTCCGCCTAAAAAGGATAGGTTATGGCGAACTGGTAGTGCTGGTCGCCTCTGTTTTCACTGCCCTCGGCGGTTTTATATTCCGTAACCATATAGGAAGTTTCAAACGACAGCGTGATTCTTTTTTTCAGCACATAGTTGACATTGGCCATGACGATGGAATTTTTCATTTTTGAATTGACCGCCAGATACTTGGATTCGGGGTGGTCAATTCCGCAAGCGGCGTTGAAATACAGATAATCCCACGGTTTGATTTTCAGGTCGGCAAACCCGCCGGACGCCTTGACTTCCTGCCCGTCATAGCCCATATTGCCTATGCCGCCCTGAAAATCGTAAAGGTTTTCGCCGGTCCAGATCTGTCCGTTAAGCGTGAATATGCCGTACGGCACGCTAAACCCCAAATCTATCAGCCGCACGTTGCCGGGCAGAAACGTTCCGGTGCTTTCCCACTGCCCCAATGCGCCGCCCACGGTGATTTTAGCCGCGCCGAGCTTGAACTGCACCTGAGCCTGGGCCTGCGGAATTTTGGAGGCGGTGCCTTCGGCGTCGGTCAGTTTTCTTGTGGGCCGGACAGCCGCAACCGATACATTCCAGTCCGGCGACTGCGACCATGTTGCCCTCAGCTGCGGCGCCCGCGCCCAGAGCGCGCCGGCGTAAGCGAAATACAGATCATTGTTGGTATCCGGCAGTTCGAACGGCGTGAGCTGCCAGGTCTGACCGGCGAGAAAACTGAAGTCCCCGGTTTTATAGGTCATATAGGCGTGGCGGATGCGCGGGCTGACACTGGTGCCGGCTGTGCCGCTCAAACTGTCAGTCAGCCCCAGAAAATCAATTTCGATTTTCGCGGCTGCATTCGCTTCTTCATCCGCTACATTCAGCCCCAGCCGTGTGGCGCGGGCCGACATGCTGAAATCGCCTTCTTTGGGATCAACGGAGGTTACATAGGCCAGATAGTCGTCACCCGCTACTCCATGCGAATTGTATATTGAGGTTATCTTCATGAGGCCATAAAAATCCATCCGGTATTTTCCCGTAACCGCCTCGGCCGGAAACGCCGGAGCTGATAAACACGCGGCAATAACGCCCGTTTCTACAATACGCCGTTTCATGTTTGCAAACACAGTGATCCCCTGTTTTAAATAAGATAACTCACTCTGGCACAATTTTCCGCTCATATTCTAGCACATTCCGGCATGCTTTTTTAATCTGTCTGAATCATGCCGAAAGATGTAAATGGGTCTGGCAAATGGGAAAACAATCTGCTACACTAAATTATGTATGGATTGTAGTACAAATGTAAAAAGCGAAGCAGTATATTTTAAAATTACAAGTTACATTTTTGTTGCGTGCTCAATAGGAAATCAATATTTCAGGTTGAAGAACCAAGCGGAGAATAGTTATGAGCAAGCAGATTTTAATTGTGGATGATAACCCTACGAACCGGAAACTGCTCAGAGTAATTCTTGAAAATCAAGGTTACGCAATTGCCGAAGCGGACACCGGAGAAACCGCTCTGGCGCTTATAAAAGCGCAGCCTCCACAGCTTATCCTTATGGATTACCGGCTACCAGGAATTGACGGAGTGAAGCTGTCGCGGATGATAAAATCCGACCCGGCTCTTTCGCATATCCCGATCATAATCGTGACGGCAAGCGCCATGAAATCTGATCGGGAGCGCATCACTCTGGAATCAGGATGCGACGATTATATCTCAAAACCGTTCGACATAAAAGCGCTGGTGGAATCGGTGCGATGTTTTATAGGAACGGTCGGATGAACTTCCCCCGGCTGTGCCATTGGCCTGCCGGTTGTTATTACGTTTTACCGGCAAGCCGGGTGGTCTTTGGATCCAAACTTCGTTTGCCCCGCTTATGCAGGGTTACACACTCCGTCCCCTCGCTTGAGCTATGCCATGCCGGCAATCATTATGCCGTACCGGCCGGCGCCGGGTTTTTGTGAGCGGAATTTATAAGGTCCTTTTTTGAAAAAATCGTCCGTGCACGTTTTGGCGGACGGTTTTTTGTATAATCAGAATTGGGTTGATGGCGATGAATAGGCCGCCGTCTAATTTGTTTGTACGATTAAGGGGTAGGAAAACTTGTTATGCTGTATATCCTCGCCAGTGCGTTGATTTGTGAAATAGTTGCGCTGGTCTTCAGTTTCCGTTTGTACAGGCGGAAGGCTGTGACCGGGGTGCTGGCCCGCGCAGTGCTTGCTTTTCTTGCCGCGCAAACAGTGCGGCACCTGTGGCAGATTCCGCAAACACTGGTAGCTTATACCTCTGGCGCGGATCTGTATGCGGGCGTGATTGACGCGGCGGCGGCGTTTGCGCTGATGGTCTTGGCGCTAGAGGCAAGCCGCGATACCGGTTTCCTTGGTAAAATAGCAGCCGGCCTGCCGCCAGCCCGGCAGCCGCGCGAACTTCCCGCGCACGACAGCCTCGTTCACGCGCAGGCCCTGCTCAATTCCATTAACGATATCGCCTGGATTAAAGACCGCGCAGGCCGCTACAGGGCGGTCAATGAAGCGTTTGTCAAAGCCAGCGGCCGGTCCGCGCAAGATCTGATCGGCAAAAGCGATTATGAGCTTTGGCCGCCTGAATTGTCCGTAAAGTATATCGCGGACGATGCTACCGTCCTGAAATCCGCCCGGCAGTTGATTTCCGATGAAGAAATAACGGACAGAAGCGGCGTCAGGAGGTGGGTTGAAACGGCAAAAACACCCGTTTTGGGCGCGGACGGCCAAATCCTCGGCACGGCAGGCGTTGCGCGCAATATACACGACCGCAAGCTGATGCAGGACAGCCTTGCGCAGCGGTTGTCGGAACTTGATCCGGGGACTGACCGCGATATCGCCATAACCGATATGTTTGATGTGTCGGAATTGCAGAAAATACAGGACACTTTTTCAGCCGCGACCGGGGTCGCGTCAGCCATCATGTCGCTGGACGGCAAATTCATAACGAAACCGAGCAATTTCTGCCGGCTGTGCAATGATGTTATACGGAAAACCGAGAAAGGACTGAAAAATTGCCGGTATTCCGACGGCCGGATCGGTTCCGAACCGTCGGACAAACCGGACGTGCGGGAATGTTTCGGAGTGGGGCTGTGGGATGCCGGAACGCCGATCTCCATAGGCGGAAAATCCGGCGCGAAGTGGCTGATAGGCCAGGTGCGGGATGAAAACATGGACGACACCAGGCTGCTCGCCTATGCCCGCGAGATCGGCGCGGATGAGGAGGAATTTAAAAAAGCTCTCGCCGAGGTCCCGGTAATACCGAAAGAGCGTTTTAACAGGATAGCGGATTTTCTGCATACGATGTCTGCGGTTTTGTCGCTGAAAGCATACCAGAACATTCAGCGCTCCCGCTTCATAGCCGAACGAAACGCGGCCGTCGAGCAGGTGCGGACGCTGTCTTACGCGGTTGACAGCGCTTTTGACAGTTTCATAATGACAGATCTCGACTGGAAAATCAGTTACAGCAATGAATCGGCCCAAACGGCGCTGGGACTAAGCGGCAAGGAACTGGCCGGGAAAATGCTTTCCGACATGCTGTCGGACTCTCAGCTTATCCCGGTCATCGGCAGCGCGCTTGATACCGGCGGCCGCTGGATCGGCGGCGTGAAACTCCTGCATTCCAACGGGACGGAATTCAGCGTCACGCTTTCCGCCTCTATCATAAAAAATGAGCAGGGACAGCCGCTCGCGAGGCTTTTCGTCGCGCGCGACATCACCAAACAGGAGGCGGCGGAAGCCGCTTTCCGGCGGCAGCATGAAGAACTGCGGATAAGCCAGGCAAGAAGCCTGGCCCTGAAAAATTCCCAGACTTATCTGGAAACAATCTTAAATACCATAGCCGATCCGCTGTTCGTGAAAGACCGCGAGCATCGCTGGGAACTTGTAAACGACGCTTTCAGCGAAATCATGCACCTTTCAAAAGAGCAGCTCACTGGCAAAAGCGAAAACGACCTGTTCCCCAAAGAGCAGGCGCGTACTTTCTGGGATAGCGACGAGCGGGCTTTTCTCAAGGGCACGATAGCAAATGAAGAAGAAATCGTAAGCGACAGGTTCGGCAATCTTCATACGGTGATGAGTTCCAAAGCCGTTTACACCGATCCGTCCGGCAACAAACACCTGGTGTGCACGCTGCGCGACATTTCTGAAAAACGGTTCCGGGGCCTTTACGAATCGCTGGCGGACGGGCTGGTGCGCACCGATATGCTGGGCAGAGTGCTTGAATGCAATCAGGCGTACCGTGATATAGTGGGCTATACGGACGAGGAAATAAAGGAACTGGACCGCAACGCCATAACGCCTCCGCGCTGGCGGAAACTGGAAGACGAAATCATTGCCGGCAAACTGATTCCGAACGGCTATTCCGAGCCTTATGAACGGGAAATCATAAGAAAAGACGGGCAACTGGTTCCGGTAAGCATGCGAATATGGACGATCAAAGACAAGGCCGGCAACAATACCGGCATCTGGGCGCTCGTGCGTGATATTTCGGAACGCAGGAAAGCGGAACGCGAACTGAATAATTACAAGGAGCACCTTGAAGATCTGGTCAGATCGCGCACGGAAGAGCTGGTGGTGCTCAACCAGCTGGTGCACGGTTCTCTCGCCGCCGCTGACGTGGGCGCGTGGTGGGTTGATTTCAAGGAAGACGACACCTATCATGCGCTTGACAACACCGCCCGGATACTGGGGCAGCAGCCGTCGGTGAAAGAAGACAAATCCTATAAAATAAGCGAGTGGGTGAAACTGCTGTCGCGGACAAAAACGGCCTACCCGGATTATGCCCGCATACTGGACGAAAACCTTGAGCGGTTCTGGGGCACGATTTCGGGCAAGTATGAAAATTACCGCACGGTTTATCCCGTGGCAATGCCGGACGGACAGCTCAAATGGCTGGACTCGCGCGCCGATGTGCCCGCGCGCGACGCGCGCGGGCACGCGTTGCTGATGACCGGCACGATGATTGACATCACCAAGCTCAAACAGGCGGAAGACGAGATTATCCGCGCGCGCGAAACCGCCGAAACCGCAAACCGGGCGAAAAGCGAATTCCTGGCCAACATGTCGCACGAACTGCGCACGCCGCTTAACTCGATTATCGGATTTTCGGATGTGCTGCGGGACGAAACCGTCGGCGCGCTCAGCGGCCAGCAGAAGGAATTTCTTACCGACATCTCCGACAGCGGCAAGCATCTGCTCGCGATTATAAACGACGTGCTTGATCTCGCCAAGATCGAATCCGGCAAAATGACGCTTGACCTGCGGGAAATCAGCGTCCGCAAGCTGCTGGAAAGCAGCGTCAATCTCGTCAAGGCGCGCGCGCTGAAAAACAACGTTGCCATTGACAGCGACGCGCCTGAGGATATCGGCATGGTGCGGGCGGACGAAATCCGCATCAGGCAGGTGGTGTTCAACCTGCTGGCCAACGCGGTCAAATTCACTCCGTCCGGCGGGTCCGTGAGCATAACCGCCCGCCGGACCGGGCGGGATCTGTCGGTTTCGGTTGCCGATACCGGAATAGGCATAGCGCCGCAGGACATAGGGCGGATTTTCACCAAATTCGAGCAGCTTGGCGAAACCCGGACACGCCAGTACGGAGGGACGGGGCTGGGCCTGTCCATTTCCAAAGAAATCATTGAACTGCACGGCGGTTCGATCTGGGTTGAAAGCGAAGGAATTGATCGCGGCTGCCGGTTTACCTTTTCCATACCGGCACAGGGGCCTGAACATGAGCAAAACTATTCTGGTGGTTGACGATAACGAGATGAACAGGAAACTGCTCCGGGTGTTGCTTTCGTCGCGCGGTTACAGTGTCGAGGAAGCGGAAACCGGGCAGACCGGACTGGCCCAGGCGAAAAGCTGCCAGCCGAACCTTATCCTGCTTGATTACCGGCTGCCCGACATGAACGGCGTCGAGATTGCGCGCGAACTCAAAAGCGACGACCGTTACGCGAGTATTCCCATCATTATAGTTACGGCCATCGCCCTGAGCGAAGAAAGCGCGCGCATTACCCGCGAATCCGGCTGCCTTGAATACATCACCAAGCCGATTGACGTGCACGCGCTGCTCGACGCGGTTGAAAAACATATCGCCTGACCGCGCCGGCGGGCTTGAAGGCCGTCCCAAATTTAAATAATATAGTATTCACGGGAAGCGGAAAACGCTTCCCGGCAAGGAGCCGGTATGACAAAAGAAGAAATCCGGCCTGTAAAATACAATTGGTTCGCGCCGGGCGATATCAACGGTTTTTTCGGGCTGATGTTCGACAACGTCACAGTGCTTTCTTTCATGGCGTTCATCCTGACGGTGCTGTTCAAGTTTCCCGCCGACATAGTGTATACAAAAATGTTTCCCGGCACGGCGTTCGGCGTGCTGTTCGGCGACGCCGTGTACACCTGGATGGTATTCCGGCTGGCCAGGCGCGCCAATAACCCCAATGTAACGGCAATGCCGCTGGGACTTGATACGCCCTCTACCATAGGCATCACTTTCGCGGTGCTGGGCCCGTCGTTTGTGGGATTCAAGGCGGCCGGCATGGACGAGCATTCCGCCGCCATGATGACGTGGTATGTCGGCATGGCCACCATGGTCATTATCGGGCTGGTCAAACTGCTGTTCTCGTTCATAGGCCAGTGGGTGCAGAAAGTGGTGCCGCAGGCGGGGCTGCTCGGTTCGCTGGCCGGCATAGGCCTTGCGCTTATAGGTTTTATTCCGATGGTGGAAGTGTTCAGCATGCCTGTTATCGGGCTGCTGGCGCTGGGCCTGATACTGTATTCTCTGGTCGCGCATATCAAGCTGCCTAAAAACTTTCCCGGCGCGCTGGCGGCGGTGGCGATAGGCACGCTGATCTATTATATACTGGGGCCGATGGGGTTTTGCGGCGGCACATACGCGCCGCCCAACATTGAACTGCATCTGGGTTTTCCGCTGCCGACTCTTGAATTCCTGAAAGGAATGAAGGAAGCGGTCAAATATATTCCCGTGGCGTTTCCGTTCGCCATTCTGACCGTAGTCGGCGGCATTAACGTAACCGAAAGCGCGCGCGTGGCGGGTGACGACTACAATACCCGCAATATTCTGCTTACGGAAGCTGTCGCCACGCTGATCGCGGGTTTGTTCGGCGGGGTCGCACAGTCCACTCCGTATATCGGCCAGCCGGCCTACAAGCACATGGGCAGCCGGGCAGGCTACACCCTGCTGACGGGCCTGTTTGTGGGGCTTGGCGGTATTTTCGGCTACATAAGCTATATCGTGGAATTCATACCGCGCGCGGTTATCGCGCCTATTCTGGTGTTTGTCGCGCTGGACATCATGGGCCAGGCTTTCATAGCCTGCCCGCAGCGGCACGCCGCGGCGGTGGCGTTCGCCTATTTCCCGACGGTGGCGAGAATGCTGCAGATCAAGCTCACGTCCTTCCTGTCGCCGGAACAGGTTACCGGCCTGATAACCAGGGTAACCGACAAGAGTCTGCCGGAACTGCTGATCACCGTAGCGCTCGGCAACGGGTTCATTCTTACCGCCATGCTCTGGGGCGCCGCGGTAGCGGAAATTATTGACCGGCGGCTCAAGCGCGCCGCCATCTACATCTGGCTGTGCGCCGGGTTTACGTTCTTCGGCATCATCCATTCCGCCATTCCGGACGGGAACATGTATCTGCCGTGGACGCTGAGCTATCCCGCCAACCAGATTCCGTTCCAGTTCGGCACGGGCTATCTGCTGCTGGGGCTGCTGTTATTTTCGCTTTCTTACACCAAAGAAAGCCGCGAACCGGTACCGGAACATCTCGGCTAGGCAATCTCCTGAAACCGGAAACAGGCCCCGCAATATTGCGGGGCCTGTTTTTTCACAAAGTTTTCAGGAAAAAGGGGGGGGCTGTCATTGAACCGGCAGCTCGAAGATGAAGGAGGTTCCTGTCCGCAAGTCCGACTCGGCCCAGATCTTCCCGCCATGCAGCTCGATGATATGGCGCGCGATTACCAGCCCCAGGCCGGTTCCGAACGCTATCCGGCCGGCATTGTCGCCCACCTGCTCGAATTTTTGGAACAGGCGGCTTAAATCCTCGGCTTTTATTCCGGGGCCGGTGTCGGATACTGTCACCCGGACTCTGCCGGCGTCCTCCAGGGCCGAAACGGTCACCCCTCCGTGATCGGTAAACTTGATCGCGTTGCCCACCAGATTGGCAAGAACCTGCACGATCATGTCCCGGTCGAGTTTGACGACCGGCAGGGCGGCGAAACCGAGCTCCAGCCGGATGCCTTTTGCGGCCGCCTGATTGTTAAACAGCAGGCAGACTTCTTCAATGATATTTCCCAGATCGTTTTCAACAATGTGAAGCTGCTGCCTGCCGGCCTCAAGCCGCTGGAAATCAAGGATATTGTTTATAAGCCTCGACAGCCGGTCTATGTTGCGTTTGGCTATGGAAATCATTTCCCGCTGCTGGGGCTCAAGCGCCGCGTCGTCTTCCGCGACAATATCAATGCTGTCCTTGATCGCGCTCAGCGGCGTGCGAAGCTCGTGCGACGCCACTGACAGAAATTGCGATTTCATTTCCGCGGCCGACCGCATTTCCTGCGCCGCGCGTTTCAAATCCGTTATGTCGCGGATGGCGAACACCAGACCTTTAAGCTCGCCATTGGAGTCCAGCAGATGCGAGTTGATTACCAGAAGGCTGGTTCGGGTGTCCGGATTGAAAACTTCCAGCTCGCCGGGAGCTTTTGTGAAATCGGTGCATTCCAGCCTTTGGCACAGCCAGGCGAAATCGCCGCCGCTGAAAATGTCGTGACAGTTTTTATTTGTCGCATCCGCGATACCGGTGCGCCGGCGGAAAGCTGCGTTTGTGCGGAGAATGCGGTACTGCGTGTCGGTTATGAACATTATATCGGGAATGGAATCGAACGACTGCGCCCATTCTTCCGCCGCCAGCCGCAGCTGTTCGTCCTTCTGCTTGAATATGGTGACGTCGCGGCCGTATATGATAAGAAAATCCTCGCCGCCATTGCGCAGCGGCATGCTGGAAAAGCGGAAGTCCCTTATTCCGTCGGCGGTGACAATCCGCATTTCCACATCCTGCGGCTCGGCGGGCCATGACCGAAGAATCTCCTCCACGGCGGGCCGGTACCTGTCCATCACATGCGCGGGCGCGTATACGCCGCGCATTTCTTCAGGCCCGAGGCCGATAAGGGCGCAGGTGACATTGTTCCATTTTACAAAACGGCCGCTCCTGTCCAGAATAAAAAAGACATGCGGCATGTTGGTTATGATGGCGTCGTTGAAATCATGCGCATGACGCAGTTCTTCTTCCGCGGAGAGCGCTTCGGTCATATCCCGGAATATCACTACCGAACCGGTGGTTTCGCCGTTCTGGTCAGACAGCGGAGCGATGCTTGTGGCCACCACCGTGGTTTTGCCGCCCTTTGCGGCAAGCAAACTGTGAGAGGTTACATGAATGCCGTCGGGTACAGTGAAAGTGTTGGCTCCGTCACCAATCCTGAATACTTCATGCAGGCGGTGATTGCAGATTTCCCGGCGGGTCCGGCCGGTCAGACTCAAGGCCACGGGATTGGCGAACGAAATCTGTCCGTTCAAATCGGTTACAATCACGCCTTCCGCTATGCTGGCCAGAATGGTGCGCAGGCGTTGTTCCCGCTCATAAATTTCCCTGTCGGACTTCTCGCTGAATTCATAAAAAACGAAAAAACATACCACCAGAAGCATGAGCAGCGAAACAACCAGAAGGTTGGGGAATTTGCGCGCATAAATATCATGCAGCCACTGGTGATACTCCATATCAATGCCAAGCACCGCCATAACGCTTTTGCCGCCGGGGTTTGTTATCGGAACAAAACAGCTGATCTGATTCACTCCGAATAAATAAGGCTTCGAAATAAGCGCGGTCGAGGCAGCAAACGCCCGTTCCAGTTCCTGCGGCGGGTTGCGCCAGATTTCCCCCGGCGCGACGGGCTGTTCCTGCGGCCGCGCGCCCGGAATCAGAAACCGGATTTTTTCCCCGTGCCGGGCCGCAATATAAAACGCCAGTCTTTCCGGATTGGCCTGCCGCACAAGCTCAAGCTGGCGGGCAAGCCTTGCGGCGTCACGGTTTTTATCGTAGCCCGGCTGAAACTTCAGCGAATTTATATGACCGGGATCTATCGCCGCCGCGACCGACCGGCCCAGCTGCAAAAATCCCCGTTTCTCCTCAAGCTCGATGTTTTCCGTTATTCTGCTCAGTAAAACTCCGCCAGCCAGCACGCCGGTAAGAAATATGAGAGCCGGAAAATACACCAGCAACCGCGTGCGCGGTTTCTGTATATACAGCTTGACGTAAAACCAGCCGAACACAAGCATCCCTGTCGAAGCGGCGG
>JAQVSV010000068.1 GCA_028700325.1 Elusimicrobiaceae bacterium
ACCGCGATCATCGGCACCAGCAGTCCGCCCAGCGCCATCAGCATGAACTTCACGCCCTTGAATTTACGCGCCAGCGAGCCGAACAGCGCGAGAAAAAACGTTATCGCCGCCACTGAAAGCACTTCCATGCCCAGTTGAACCAGAATATGCGCCGCTGTCGCCTTTTCCGCGCCGGTATCGGGAATAAAGCCGGGCGGCAGAAACAGCAGCAGCGCCGCTTCCGCAAGCAGGCTCGCCAGAAAGATTGCCAGCGCCGAATACAGCGCGCGCGGACTGCGGCAAATGGCCACATAGGCTCCGCGCGGGCGGGCCAGCAGGTCCTTGAAAAGTTCGGCGGTAAGTTTTAGCATCGGCTCTCCGGGCTATTTCCCCACGCAGAAGCGGCTGAATACAGCCCCCAGAATTTCATCGGCGGCGGTGTCGCCCACCGCGCCCTCCAGCTCGCGCAGCGCCGCGTTCAGGTGCACCGCGGCAAGCTCGAAAGGAGCCGGGTCCGCCAGCAGGAGCGTTTCCGCCCGGGCCAGCTCCGTTTCGGCGGCCAGCAGGCAAGCGTAATGCCGCGCGGAAGTGACCACGGCGGAATTCTCGTCGAGGTCGTCCAGCGGCAGTGTCTTTATCAGCGCCGACTTCAGCGCTTCTATTCCCGCAAGTGTTTTGCAGGAAATGCACACCGTTTCCGCGCCCGCCAGTTTTGCAGCGGCGTTTTCCGTATCCGCCAGATCGGTTTTATTGAGCGCGACAATAAAAGGTTTCCCCGCGTCCGACACAAGTTTAAGCACCGTCCTGTCGGTTTCGGTAAAGCCGGTTTCCGCCGAACACACGATAATTGCGAAATCAGCTTTTTTTATCGCGGCTTCCGTCCTGCGCATGCCTTCCAGTTCGGCGGGATCGAGCGCGTGCGAGCGCAGGCCGGCGGTATCGGTGAGAATAAGCCGGAAGCCTTCAAGATCAACGCTCTGTTCGATGGTGTCGCGTGTGGTGCCGGGCGTGGGCGCTACAATCGCGCGGTCACAGCCGGCGAGCGCGTTTAACAGGCTGGATTTGCCCGCGTTGGGCGCGCCTGCTATCGCCACGGCAATGCCGTTTTTCATCAGTTTGCCCAGCTCGAAAGTGCCGGCGAGCCGTTTGGTCCGCGCGCGGGCCGCGTTAAAAAGATTTCCGGCCATGAACCGGTCAAGCGGCGGGATCTCGTCGTCGGCGTCGTCTATCCGGGCTTCGGTTTCGGCCAGCAGCGCGACAATATCGTCTTTTATCGTCTTGAAGCCGTCCGACACCTTTCCTTCGGTCATGCTCAGCGCCGCTTTATGCGCCGCGGCGTTTTTTGAAAGAATCAGGTCGCAGAGCCCCTCCGCCTGCGCCAGATCCAGCTTGCCGTTTAAAAAGGCGCGCATGGAAAATTCGCCGGGTTCCGCCGCGCGCGCGCCGTTTTTTAGCGCCGCGCCCAGCACCCGCGCGGTTATGTAGGGCGAGCCGTGGCAGGAGATTTCAAACACGTCGTCGCCGGTGTAGCTGGCTGGCGCGCGGAAAAAAACCACAACGGCCCTGTCCAGCAGTTCCTCCCCCTCCTGCACACGCATCAACACGGCGGTTCTGGGCGCCGGCGGAAATTCCGCGCCCTGTTTGCCGCGCAGAAACCTGCCCGCTATTGTTACTGCCTGCGGGCCGGACAGTCGGACAAGCGCCACCGCCCCGCCCGCCGGACCGGTTGCGGCGGCTGCGATGGTATCGTTTCGGTTTACCAGAGCAAGCGTCTTATCCATATAAATGATTTCATTACCGGCACAAAGCGCCTTTCAGCCCGCCATGGCGCGGAAAATATTCCGTATGTCTTCATAAACAAACGGCGGAGCTGTTAACCCCGCCGTCCGTTCATCTTCGCTTTATGATTTTCTTGGGCGCAATACCACTTTTCGCCACTTATGCTCGCCTTCGCTGAAAGTTTCAACGTCGGGACTGTTTTCCAGCATCTTGTGCACAAAACGGCGGTGCGCCGCGTCCATCGAAGGCAGGCGGTACATCTCGCCGCGCGCCCGCACGATATTGACGCCGCGTTTCACTTCTTCGGCGATCCTGTCTTCCTGCTGCTTGCGGTATTCGCCGGTATCAAGCGCGATATTGGCGGTTCCGCCTGTCCGGCGGTTCACTATGAGCGTAACGAGATATTGAAGCGACTGAAGAGTCTGCCCGTCCCGCCCGATCAGCATGGCAGGGCTGTCGCAGTCAAACGACAGCAGGATACGCTGCAGAATCGGATCCCAGCCGGTGGCGAAGCCGGAAGCGGCAACACCCATCCTGTCCAGTAGTTCCGAAACAGTTTCCTGCGCGAGCTTCGCGGCCGGTTCCAGCTCCGGCGGCAGCGCGGCCGCCGCCGTATCCGGTTCGGGTTCCGTTTTCCGCTGCGCGGGCTGAACCGCCGTTTCGTCCGGTTCGGATGGAACGTCCGCGATTCCGGCCGTCTGAGTGTGCTGCTGCGGCGTCAGGCCGGCGGGCGGTTCCTGCCCGGCCGGTTGGGCGGCAGGTTGCTCCGGAAAGTCAAATCCGGCCTGCTGTTCCTGTTTCGGCATTTCATCTTCAAAGATCGCCGGCTCCAGCGGTTTTTCGGCAAGCGGAGCCGCCGGTTCGGCGCAAGATTTTTCAATCTTGTCCGCGGCGTCTTTTCTGCCTTTCAGCGGCACCTGCACCGTTTTGACCTGGGCCGACCGGCGTTTGATCTGCGGCTGTTTCTGCGCTTTCTGCGCGGAACTGGAACCCGCCGCTGCGGCCGGTTTCGGGTCTTCCGCAGCGCGTCCGCCGCGGTTGCGGCGGCGTTTCGAGTCGGTTATCTGCTGCGGCGCTTCCGCTGTTTTCCAGATGCGTTCGGTGATTTTTATTATCGCCGGTTTCGCGCCCAGCCCCAGAAATCCGCTGGTGCCTTCCGCGATAACAGCCACTTCTACCTGATCCCGCCGCAAGCCCAGCTGGGCGAGCCCGCTTTCAATCGCCACCTGCACGTTTTTCCCTTCAAACTTGTATTCTTTGGACATTCGTTTTACATCCTCCGTAACGGCTGTCCCGGTCATTTTGTCAGGCGCTCATCGTTTTTTTAAGCCATATCTGCTGGATGAAGCTGACGATGCTGCTGGTGGTCCAGTACAGCACAAGACCTGACGGAAAAGTCAGGAACATAAAAGTGAAAATGACGGGCATCCATTTAAGTACGGCCATTTGGGGATTATTGTCGTTAGCCATAGTCATTTTCTGCTGGAAGAACATCAGCGCACCCATTATCAGGGGCAGCACATAGAAGGGATCCTTCGCGGACATGT
This sequence comes from Elusimicrobiaceae bacterium, assembly GCA_028700325.1. NCBI lineage: Bacteria > Pseudomonadati > Elusimicrobiota > Elusimicrobia > Elusimicrobiales > Elusimicrobiaceae > Elusimicrobiaceae bacterium. Next base: position 3,306 of record JAQVSV010000068.1, read on the forward strand.
CGTGGATCCAGAAAATCCACGGCGCGCCGTGCAGGTCCCATGAGTTTCTTAGCGCCGTGAACAGCGCGAAAAACACCGGTATCTGAAACAGCATCGGCAGGCAGCCGCCCAGCGGGTTCACTTTGTGCTTTTTGTACAGTTCAAGCATTTCCATGTTGAGGCGCTGGGGGTCTTTTTTGTATTTTTCCTGCAGTTTCTGAAGTTCCGGCTGAATCTTCTTCATTTCCATCATTGATTTGTTGCTCTTGATGGTGAACGGCATAAGAATCAGCTGAACCAGCAGCGTGAGTATTACTATTGACCAGCCGTAGTTGCCCGTGAAGCCGTGATTGAAATACAGCACCTTCATGGCCAGCTTACCGAGTGTTGTGAAAAACCCGAATTCAACCGAGCGGTCCAGCTCGTGCCCCAGCAGCTGCAGTTTGCGGTAGTCTTTCGGCCCGAAGTAGAACGAAAATTTCCAGCTTTTCGTTTCGCCGGGGTTAATGACCATCGCGGGCGCGGTGACCTCGATTGAAGGGGTTTTCGTGTTTTCTATTTTCTGTTCGGAAAACTTTATGCTGTGGTACGGCCACTGCTGCGGTATAAGCGCGGCGAGAAAATACCGGTTTTCGATGCCGGCCCAGACCCACGGTTCCTTCGGGGTTTTTTCTTCCGACTTGATGTTTTCAACAACGGCGTGTTTTTTGCCTTCGCGGTGAATGGCGCAGGCGGTTTGCCACAGTTTGGTGTTTTCCTTTTCCTCGCTTTCGACGGTGCCGATGCCGGGGCCGAAATTTATGCCCCAGTCCGGCACTTCGACGGCGGTTTTGAGCGAATTGGAAATCGAAATCTCCAGTTCGCCCAGCCCTTCCTCGCTGAAAGCGTAGGTTTTTGTCATGCCGACGCCCTGTGCGAGCGCGGCTTCAAATCTGAAGCGGTTGTTTTCCTGTCCGGCCAGATTGAAATATACGCCCGGCATCGTGGCGAAAAAACCCGGATTGGAATTCGGGATCAGCTGAGCCGTGTTCACCGGCCCGCGGTAGCGGCAGCTTTTTATCGCCGCGCCGTAGTGGCTGAATTCAAAATCGGCTTTGCCGCTGGTGTAGGCTACCGGCATGTCCTGCTGTTCCTGCGAAACCGGCTGAACCTGTTTGACAGGGGCGTTTTTTGCCGCGGGCGCGGCAACGGGCGAGATCTGCGGTTTTCCGTTCGCTCCCGCCTGGGCCGGCGCGGTGACGGCGGGTTTTTTGTGCGCGTTGGGGTATTTCTTTTCCACCCAATAAAGCCAGCCGGCATATACCGCGAAAGATAATGTAAACGCCAGAACGAGGTTTTTATTCATGAATGCAAATCCTTTATTGAATTAGTGTCCGGCCCTGTCGCCGGGTTCGCGGCAGCCTTCAAAACGCCGCGAAAGATATTAAGGGAGGTTTTTAGCGCCGCGCCCGTTTAAGGGACCGGATCCCAGCCACCCGGATTGAACGGATGGCACCTCAGCACACGCCTCACGGCCAGATACGAGCCTTTAACAGGCCCGTGCCTGTCCAGCGCGGTTAACGCGTATTGCGTGCAAGTAGGGACAAATCTGCACGCCCGTCCGCCCAGCAGCGGGCGCAACAGCGAAAACGATTTGACCAGCCCTTTGAGCAAGGCGGCTGCGATGCCGGCCGCAGTTATTGCGCCAATCCCGCTTTTTGCCATATTGCCCGTATGGATTCGCAGGCCGAACCATATCCGTCCAGCTTGTTGCCGGGACGCGGATACAGAACAAGTTCCGCGTCCGCGCGGATGGATTGCCGGTTGAGCCTGAAAACCTCCCTTACAAGCCTTTTGAGGCGGTTCCGCCTTACGGCGCCGCCGGCCTTTTTCGATACCATTATGCCCAGCCTCGGCGTTGCCGCCGGGGAGCCGGTTTTCCACCACATCACGAAATCACGGGTGGCGGTTTTGCCGCCCGTTTCCAGCACTGCCTGAAACTCGTCTTTAAGTTTCAGTTTTGCGCTGCGCGGAAAACCTTCCGGCTTCACAACTGGGGAATCAGCTCGTGCCGTCCTTTGGCGCGTCGTTTGCTAAGCACTCTGCGGCCGCCGGCGGTTTTCATTCTGGCTCTGAAGCCGATTTTTTTTGCTCTTTTGCGTCTGTTTGGTCTGTATGTAGGTAGCATAGTTGTTATATTATAGTAAATTGCCGGATAAAAATGGAAGATTCTGTTTTGCGGAACGCGGGTTTTCGGGCCGGCCTGAAATGCTACAATACAGACAGTTGGTTCTGCTTATTTAAACTGATCCCGTATGAATTTTTCCGACTCCGCCGTAGTGCTTGTCAAACGCGATATCCGCGAAGCTGACCGGATAGTTTCGGTTTACACCCGCTCGCGCGGGCGCATGAACCTGCGGTTTCCGGGCGTAAACCGGCCTCTGGCGCGGTTAAAAGCCATAACCGAACCGTTTGTGTGCTCCGATATCCGTATTTATATGCGGGCCGGTTCCTGTTCCGGCGTGGCGACCGGCGGGAAAATAAACAGCGTGTTTCCGAAGTTGCGGCGCGACGCGCGCAAAACCCGGCTCGCCCTTCATTTTTGCGAACTGATGTACCGCATGACGCCGGAACTGCAGATTAACGAGGATAAATTTTTTCTGCTTGTCAACGTGCTGGAGTTTCTTGAAACGAATGAACCGGTTCCCTCTACCCGCGCGGCGTTTACGTTCAGGCTGATGCGGCTGGCCGGGTTCGGACTGTCGGACCCGGTGCTTGGTATTTCACGGCAGTTCTGGGACCGGCTGCATGAAGCCGATTTCGCCGCGCTTGACTTTGCTTCGCCTGCCGAGAAGGAAGAGCTGCTTAAATCGGAGTACGTCATTTCCCGGTTCATCGCCAGAACTTTTCCGCAGGGCATCCGCACGGCGGAAGCATTTGAAAATCCCCGTTACGCGCAGAACCTTTCGCTGTAATCACGCCGCCGCTTCGCGGCGCCGCGCCGTACTCGCGGCCGTTATGCACGGGATTGCGGCGGGCCGCCAGATCCGCATGCCCGGACACTGGGTGCCGGTTCCCCGGCACGCGATAACCGTCATGCCGTTTACCTTTTCCTTCACGCAATCGTCATGATCCGCCGGGACACCTGAATAGGCATTAGCGTAACAGCGGAGAGCAAAACAGTTCCGGACATACATTGACCTTTAAGAAAAGAATGGCGCCGCGAAGCATAAGCCGCTTCAAACGTTCCTCCGGCCTGCCGCGCCGGCCCGGCAAGCGCAGTCCGGTTCGTGAGCGGGAACTGATTTTTTGCGGCGTGCCGGTACGTTTTCGGTTTTGCGCGCTTGTGCGCTGTAAAGGGCAGCCGGTCAGTGCGGCATCCGTATTATGCAGGAGATGCTAGTCCCCGCCGGATCCGGCAGGGACTAGCGTTGCGCGTTTCTGCTCTGCCGGGCCAGCCGCGCCGGCAGCGGTTTTGCGGCGGAGCGTCGTTATATGGTTTAATTATGATAATATTCACAGGGGACGACTATGAATTTTCAGGACATGATAGCCAGGCTTGAAAACTATTGGAAAAGCGAGGGCTGCGTGCTGATCCAGCCTTACGATCTGGAAAAGGGAGCGGGCACGTTCAACCCGGAAACTTTTTTCGGTTCGCTCACTTCAAAACCGCTGCGCGCCGCGTATGTGGAGCCGTGCCGGCGGCCCGCCGACGGCAGGTATGGCGACAATCCCAACCGGCTGGGCAAGTATTACCAGTACCAGGTGATCATAAAGCCGGCTCCGGCCGATATCCAGAAAAAATATCTGGGTTCGCTGCGCGCCATCGGGCTTGACCCCAGACAGCACGACGTGCGCTGGATCGAGGATGACTGGGAGTCGCCCACGCTTGGCGCGTCCGGCGTCGGCTGGGAAATCTGGCTTGACGGCATGGAAATCACCCAGTTCACCTATTTTCAGAATATGGCGGGTTTTTCTCTGTATCCCATAACCGCCGAAATAACCTACGGGCTTGAGCGGCTGGCGATGTACACCCAGAAGAAAAACAACGTTTACGATCTGCAGTGGAACGACACGGTGACCTACGGCGAGCTTTTTCATGAGCAGGAACGGCAGTTTTCGCATTACAGTTTCAGCGAGGCCAATGTGGAGAATCTGCGGCGTTATTTCGCGGATTACGAGGCGGAATGCCACAGCCTCGCGGAAAAAGGCCTTTACCTGCCGGCTTATGACGCAGCGATGAAGTGTTCGCATTATTTCAATCTGCTTGACGCGCGCGGCGCGATTTCGGTGACCGACCGGACCCGCCTGATCGGCCGCGTGCGCGCGCTGGCCAAGCGGTGCGCCGCTGTTTATGTCGAGGCGAAAGAGCCGTCCGCCAAACCGGAACCCGCGCAGGCCCGCTGATTCTTCCGCGCAAAATATCAGGAGTCCAAAACCATGAAAGACGCTTTGCTTGAAATCGGAACCGAAAACATGCCCGCGCGGTTTATCGCGCCCGCTCTGCAGCAGCTGGAAACGCTGACCGTGAAACTGCTGGACGGGGAGCGGCTTGTCCATAAAGGCGTAAAAACCTACGCCACTTTCCGGCGGCTGACGGTTTATATCACGGCGCTGGAGGAGAAAAGCGAGCCGATGTCGGAAACGCTGTTCGGCCCGCCCGCCAGACTGCTTAAGGATGAGTCCGGCAACTATACCAGACAGGCCGACGGCTTCGCCCGGAAAAACGGCGTTGCGCCCGACAAACTGCTGACTCTTGAAAAGGGCGGCAGTATGCATCTGGCGGTTCGCAAAATGATAAAGAGCGAGCCTGCCGTAAAAATTCTTTCGCGGGTATTTCCCGCTGTTATCAAAGGTCTGGAGTTTCCGAAAAACATGATCTGGGAGGATCTGCGGTTTCCGTTCGCCCGCCCGATCCGCAGCATCTGCGCGCTGTACGGGCCAAAGGTTGTCCCGTTTGAAACGGCGGGCGTGAAATCCGGCCGCAAGACGATGGCCTTGTGGGCGCTGGGCGGCGGCGCGCTTTCGATAACCGAGCCGGAAAGCTATGTCGCGCAGCTGCGCGGCGGGCTGGTGCTGGCGGACTGGACCGAGCGGAAAATGGCGTTGTTAAACGCGCTTTCGCGCACGTCGCAGATGCTGGAAAGCCGCGTGGAGCTGGACGAGGCGCTTGTGTCCGAAACGGTCAACATGACGGAAAACCCGGTGCCCGTGGCGGGCACGCTCGCCAAAGAATTTTTGCGCCTGCCGCAGGAACTGGTGACCACGGTGCTGAAAAAACAGCTTAAATTTTTCCCCGTGCTTAACGACTCCGGCGAGCTGATGCCCTCGTTCATAGCCGTGCGCGACGGCGTGAGCGATAATTCCGCCGAAGTCCGCACCGGCTATGAAGCGGTGATGACGGCGCGTTTGTCGGATGCCGTATTCTTTTTCGACAACGACCGGAAAAAACCGCTCGAGGCGTTCCGGAACAAGCTGTCCGAAGTGCTGTTCCATGAGCGGGTGGGCAGCATGCTCAAAAAATCCGCCCGGACGGAAAAACTCGCGCTGTGGATAGCCGGCAGCGCCGGCTCCGGCGTGACACTGGATCAGGACTCGGTGCGTGTGGCCGCCCGCTACGCTTATGCCGATCTCACCTGCGGGGTTGTCGGCGAGTTTCCCGAACTGCAGGGCTATATGGGCGGCGAATATCTGCACGCGTCGGGCGAGAGCGGCGCGGCGATGTCGGTGCGGGAGTTTTACTATCCGCTGACCGCCAAGTCCAGCCTGCCGATGACGCTGGAGGGCGCGGTGGTTTCGCTCGCCGGAAAGATTGACACGCTCGCCGCGGCGTTCGCGTCGGGCATGATTCCCACCGGCAGCGAAGATCCTCATGCCCTGCGCCGGCAGGCATTCGGCGCGGCGCGCATACTGCTGGAAAAGAATGTGCCCGTTTCGGTGTCGCAGTTGCTGGAAAAGGCATTCGAGCTGGTGCGGGCCGATTACAACGGCCCCGATCAGGATTTTGCGGCCGTGCGGGCCCAGCTGGAGGAGTTCATGCGCCAGCGCGCCGAAACCCTTTTTGAGGAAAAAGGTTTCCGGTTCGACGAAATCCGCGCGGTTTTCGCCGCCCAGTACGACGAGCATGGCAACGCCGTGCGCGGCATGTCTTTCAGCGAGATTTATCACCGGCTTGTGGCGCTGGCGAATGTCCGCAAGGATCCGGATTTTGAGGCCATAGCGGTGTCTTTCAAGCGGGTCGGCAATATTCTTAAAAAGAACGGGCGCGGGGCTGGGGGCGGGGTGGACGAGTCGCTTTTTTCCGCCGAGGAAACAGCCGAAAAGGAACTCTACGCCCGGCTGGTCACCGTAAAAGGCGCGATGCGGCCCTTCGTATCGGGTGCCGGCGCGCCGACGGCGGACGGTTTTGAGGCGGTCCTGCGGGAAATGGTCACGCTCAAGCCGTTCGTGGACAAATTCTTCGACGATGTTATGGTGATCGCCAGAGATGAAACCGTCCGCAATAACCGGCTCGCGCTGCTTAATGAGCTGTATATGCTGCTGAGTTCGGTGGCGGATCTGGAAAAACTGCAGTAATCTTTTCGCGGCTTTGCGCGCGCCTGAAAAACGCCCCGCCGCTGCGGCGGGGCGTTTTTTATAAATTCCGCTCACAAAAACCCGGTGCCGGCCGGCACGGCCTGATGATTGCCGGCATGGCATGACCCAAGCCGGGGGATGCACATCTTCCATTTTCTGCTGGCATAGAAAAATGGAAAATGACCCGCCTGAATCACTCCGTTTATAACTGCCGATACCATTTGGTGTTGCCGACCAGATCCCGGAAGAAAAAATTTAATGACGGAATATACGCGTATTTCAAGGAACGGATTAAAGAGATAGGCGAACATTACCTATTGATTCAGATTTCGGAGCAAAACCACGATAGGGACCATGTATATCTGTTTGTGAGTATGCCACCGAGCATGAGAGTGAGCGATGCCGTCAGGATAATAAAATGCGATTTGAATCGGGACATGAAATCCAAATTTTCGTTCCTTAAAATAGTATATTTCGGCACTGACGGTATTTGAGTTAAGTAACATTTCGTGTGGGTTTTTAAGGGGGTTTCTCGTCGACAAACCCCTTTAAGTTAAGGTTTTATACCTTAACTTAATGAAAAAACACTGCAAAACCTGTCAGGCAATGCTTCATCGTTGGGGCCATACTTCAGCGGGAAAACAACGCTGGAAATGTCCAAAGTGTTCCCAAACCAGTAGTCTTAAACGCGATGATGTTTCTTTGAAATATCGAACCGAATTATTTCTTAAATGGTTAACCGGAAATGTCAGTTTATCTGAAATCTGTTTAGTGCAAAATGTCAGCCGAATTACATTAAGCAGATGGTTTTCTGCATTGTGGGATTTGCCGCCAAAATCCATTTTTCCTGAAACTATAATGGTCTGATAAATTTGGACAGTTGAATAAGATAAGAAAGTGCTGCATACTATAATCGTACGGAGGATATTATGCAGCGGAAAACATACAGTGCGGAATTTAAGGCGCAAGTTGCTCTGGCAG
>JAQVSV010000069.1 GCA_028700325.1 Elusimicrobiaceae bacterium
CCATCTGCTACCGCATTTCCGGCTGCAAAATAACGAACGCGGTAGTGCGCGCCGTTACCGGCGGCGCGGCGGTTTCATGCACGGGCGGCCGATCCAGTCCTTAAAACCGCGGTCCGGAATAAAATTTTTACAGCCCGGAGGTTAATTTATGGCCATGAAAATCATCATAGTCGGCGGAGTGGCGGGCGGCGCGAGCGCGGCGGCCCGGTTAAGACGGCTCGACGAAAAAGCGGAGATCGTCGTGTTTGAAAAAGGCAGGCATGTATCCTACGCCAACTGCGGACTGCCGTATTACGCCGGAGGCGTTATTGAGAACCGTGACGCGCTGCTGATAATGACTCCGGAAAAACTGAAAGCGCTTTTAAACCTTGATATAAGAACAAGAAGCGAAGTGACCGCGATAGACCGGCGGGCCAGAACCGTCACCGTCCGCGAACTGCCGGACGGGCGCGAATATACCGAGCGCTATGATAAACTGGTGCTGGCGCCCGGCGCGAAGCCTTTTCTGCCGCCCGTGCCGGGCATGAATTTGAAAAAAGTGTTTACGCTGCGCACGCTTGACGACGCGGACCGGCTGAAAGAAACCGTCGTCCGATCCGGCGGGAAAACAGCCGCCGTCATCGGGGCCGGTTTTATTGGAGTGGAAACCGCGGAAAGCCTCACGCACGCGGGCGTAAAAACCGCGCTGATCGAAAAACTGCCGCAGATCCTGCCGCCGCTTGATCCCGAAATGGCCTGCGGACTGCAGACGCAGCTGCGCGACAAAGGCGTTTCCTTATATCTGGGCGCGGGGCTCGCTGAAATCCGCGAAACTGAAACCGGTCTCGCGCTCCGGCTGGACAACGGGGTGGAGCTGGCGGCTGATTTCGCCGTCTGCGCCCTCGGCGTCCGCCCGGAAACGGAACTGGCAAAACAGGCCGGGCTTGAAATTGGCGCGGCGGGCGGCATTAAAACCGACCGGCAAATGCGCACCTCCGACCCCGACATCTACGCCGTTGGCGACGCGGTGGAAACGCCGCTCGCCCCTTTGGGCGCAACGGGCATTATCCCGCTCGCCGGACCCGCCAACCGGCAGGGCCGCATAGCGGCCGAAAACATCATGGGGGCAGGCTCGGTCTGTCCCGCGACGCTCGGCACCGCGATACTTAAAGTGTTCAACCTCACGGCCGCAATGGCGGGCCATAACGAAAAGCATCTGGCGCATAACGGGATACCGTACCTTAAATCCTACGCGCACGGGCTCAGCCACTCGGGCTATTATCCGGGCGCGTTTCCGCTGGTGATCAAACTGCTTTTTTCGCCGGACGGGGGGAAACTGCTCGGCGCGCAGGCGGTCGGAATGGAAGGCGCTGACAAACGGCTCGACGTAATCGCCGCGGTGATGCAGGCCGGCGGCACGATTTATGACCTGCTCGACGCGCAGATGTGCTACGCGCCGCCCTACGGTTCCGCCAAAGATCCCGTAAACATCGCCGCCATGACGGCGGAAAACATTCTGGCCGGACTGGTGAATCCGGTCTACCCGACCGACCTCGACAGGCTTGCCGCCGATAAAAACTTTTTCCTGCTCGACGTGCGCACACCGGAAGAATATCTGACCGGCAGTCTCCCCGGCGCTACAAACATTGCGCTTTCCGTGCTGCGCGGCCGCCTGCCGGAACTGCCGCGCGGCAAAACCATCGTCACGCTGTGCAGCCGGGGCAAGATGTCCTATTTCGCCGCGCGGCTGCTTATGCAGGAGGGTTTCAGGACGCTTAACCTTAACGGCGGCTATTCGCTGTACAAACAGATCAAGTCTGAACAGGAAGCGCAGGCGGCGGGCTCGCAACCCCGGCAAAACCCGGCGCCGGACGCAACCTCCAGTCCGGCCGGCTGCCCGAAAAACGCCGCACGCATTGAAATCAACGCCTGCGGACTGCAGTGTCCCGGCCCGATTATGAAACTGTCCGCCGCGCTGAATAACGCGGCCGCCGGGTCGGAGCTGCTCGTTTCCGCCAGCGATCCGGGGTTTAAAATGGACGTGGCCGCATGGTGCAGCAGCACCGGCAACACGCTGATAAACGTTACGGAAGAAAACCGCGTTATACGGGCCTGCATAAAAAAAGGAACGGGTGAAATACCGGCAAGCACGGACGCATTGAACCAGCCCGCGCCTGCGGCCGGAAGCAAAAACCGCACCATCGTGGTTTTCAGCGGCGATCTCGACCGCGCGCTGGCGGCTTTCATCATCGCCAACGGAGCCGCCGCGCTGGGCGGAAAAGTGACGATGTTCTTCACTTTCTGGGGCCTTAATATCCTGCGCCGGGAAACCGCCGGGCCGGCGGCAAAAGGCTTTCTTGACCGACTGTTCGGCCTGCTGATGCCGCGCGGCGCGAACCGGCTGGCGCTTTCAAACATGCATTTCCTTGGGCTGGGAACCGCGCTGATGAAACATGTCATGAAAACCAAAAACGTCACGCCGCTGCCGGAACTGATAAAGCAGGCTCAGCGGCAGGGCGTTAAAATAGTGGCCTGCACCATGGCTATGGATATCATGGGCATCCGGCGCGAAGAACTCATCGCCGGCGTCGAAACCGCCGGAGTGGCCAGTTATCTCGCCGACGCGCAGTATGCCTCGACCAACCTGTTCATTTAAACCGGCCAGCCGGCCCCGAAAAAAATGAAACTCCCCCGGCTGCGCCTGCCGGTTGCTATTATATTGCACCGGCCAGCCGGGTGGGTTCTTTTCTTCCAGACTCCGGCTGCCCTGCTTGCGCAGGATTACAAACCATTCCACTCCCCTGCCTGAGCCATGCCATGTCGGTCATTATGTCGTGCCGGCCGACACCGGGTTTTTGTGAGCGGAATATATAACGCAGCCCCGCGCAGTCAGCACGGGGCTGCGCAATTGATGAACAAACCTATTTTTCGCGTTTGATCTGGCTGAGCTTCACGCCGGGAAAATAAGTTTCAAGCATTTCGCCGTATTTCTGGCCCGCGCTTGCCCGCCCGCTTGAGCCCGACTGGCAAAACCCCACGCCGTGGCCCCAGCCCGCGCCATAAAACAGATATTCGACCGGTTTGCCGTTGCGGTAAACGGGTTCCATGACAAACGCCGCGCTGCGCAGCAGCCCGTCTCCGAGATATTTGCGGACCTGATATTCCTTGTCAAGCGGAAAATCGCCTTTCGTGCCCTTTATAACCATCCGCGATATATGGCCGGACAAACCGCGCCGGACCAGAACAATTGCCGTGATTTCGCCGATCTCCTTCCGGGCGGACACCTCTTTGGCGATATCCTGCGTGCGGACGACCCTGGTCCAGCGGTAATGCGTGGCTTTAACGTAAAACGAACCTTCACAATAGGCTTTAGGCAGTGTTTTGTACAGATGATCGAATTCAAACGGCTGGGAAGGCGGCTCCCTGATGCCGTCATAGTCCGACACCACGCCCCAATAAGGCACATCGCCCCAGCCCGCGCTCGCGCCCGACTGGGTAAACCCGCCGCCATTGGCCGAAAAAACCGTCTGCGCGGGCTTGCCGTCATAGGTGAGAATCTCGCCGCGCGTGGCGTCCACCGCGGAATTGCCGCGGCTTGACTCCCCACCCACGCCGCCGTAAACCTGGCAATGCTGGCTGTCGCATAAATCGTACCCCTCGGCCTTGTGCTTGCCGCTGTTTTTCATGGCGTAGGTTCTGGCGAGCACAGCCTGCGCCTTTAAAGCCTCGAACGGGTACCGGACCGGCATCTCCGACGCCAGCACCCCGTACACATATTCTTCCACATTGACGATATTGATTATCGCCAGCCGCTTTTCCAGTTTGCGGATCTCTATATCGCCGCGCAGTTCCTTGTCGGCGATGGCGGCCCAGGCGGTTCCATGCCCGAGCAGCAGGCTTTTGATAATGACGGTATTGGCGTTTTTCCCCGGCTGGCGGATCACTACGGCGGAAGAAAAAGAGGAGCGGATCCTGCCGGTCTGATCCTTTATCCACGCTTTTTTCGGATTGTCTTTGCTGATCGCTATGCGCCATTTCTGTTTCGCCGGCCCGCGCAGGATGCGTTTGCGGGTTTTGGCGTCAAGAATTTCAAAAGGCGCGGCGGTGACGAATTCCACCAGCCCGGAATCCGACGGCTGGCCCGAAGCCGTAGTGCCAATCCCGATCCGCAGCGCCGGCAGACCCTTTATCCCGGATGCGTGTTCCAGAGCCCTGTGCATGACCGCGGTTTTCGGCGGTATGATCTCAGCCGGTTTCTTTGAAATATTCCGTTTCAATCCGTCAGCCATTTCCTTGAATTTGGGAACAGCCGGTTCGGCATAGGCAAGTTTCTGGTAATTGGTCCAGGCCTCGTCCATGCGCCGCTGCGCAATGCGCAGCGCGGCAAGGTGCCGGCGCGCTTCGAGAAACTGCGGGTCAATATCAAGCACCCGGGAAAAAGCGTCGGCCGCATCGTCGGTTTTTCCCATTTCGGAATAAATCTCGCCCTTGTAAAACCAGGCGGCGGCGCAGCCTGAGTCCATATCCGCCGCGCTCGACGCGGCGTCAAGCGCGCGGGTGTAATCTTTCTGCAGTAACCGCGCCCTGGCCAGCCCGATCAAATCGGCGACTTCAATATCACGCGCCGTGCCCGCCACGGAAGCATACACCTGCTCGGCGCGCTCAAATTCCCCGGCCGACAGAAATACGCTCGCCGCCAGCCGCTTGACCTGCAGATCATCGGGATACTGTTTGAGCGCGTCGGCCATGATATCGCGCGCCCGGACGGGATCGCCAAGCTCTCTGGCCACAAACGCGGCGTTAAGGTAAACTTCCGGCGACGCGCCGGATTTTATCGCTTCGCCGTACTCCTCCAGCGCGCCCGCCGGATTGCCCTCAAAATAAAGCGCGCCGGCTTTCCTGAATGAAGCGTGGCACACGGCGCCACTCAGTATACAGCTGACCGACAAAGCGAAATACACCGGTTTTAACCGGGAGGAGGGAAACGATTGCATTGTAAATAGTATAATCAATACATGCGACACAGGGCAAGCATACCGGACTGGCTGAAAAAAAGCGTCGGAAAAAACAAAGCCGCATTGCGGCAGGACGAAAGCCGCGCGACCGCGCGCGCTCTGGCGGACAAAAACCTGCACACCGTGTGCGTTGAGGCGCTATGCCCCAATCGCGGCGAGTGTTACTGCCGCGGCGAAGCCACTTTTCTCATTCTAGGCGACCGCTGCACAAGAGGCTGCCGGTTCTGCGCGGTAAGCCGCGCAAAACCGCTCCCGCCCGACCCCGGCGAACCGCTGCGCGTGGCCCAGACGGTAAAAAAATGGAATCTTCAGTTCGCCGTGCTGACTTCGCCCACCCGCGACGATCTGCCCGACGGCGGCGCGGAACATTACGCCCGCGCCATTAACGAAATACACCGCCTGTCGCCGCAAACCGGAACCGAGCCGCTCGTGCCGGATTTTGCCGGCGACGCTGCCGCGCTGGAAACTGTTTTAAACGCCGGCCCCTCCGTGCTGGCGCACAACGTCGAGACGGTGCCGTCGCTCTATGCCGCCGTAAGGGCCGGCGCGGATTACCGCCGCTCGCTCAAGCTTATCAGCCGGGCGAAAAAACATTCGCCCCGTATAATCGCAAAATCAGGCCTTATGCTTGGACTGGGCGAAACAAAAACGGAATTGCGCAACGTTTTCCGCGATCTGGCCGCCAACGGCTGCGAGCTGCTTACACTGGGGCAGTATCTTGCGCCGTCAAAAGAGCATTTCCCCGTACAGCGCTATCTGGAACCGGCGGAATATGATGAATTGCGCGCCATTGCGCTGACCGCGGGATTGAAAGCCGTGCTGGCGGGCCCGCTGGTGCGCAGTTCCTACAAGGCGGGCGAATTATACCGCCGGCTATCGGCCGGATAACCGGCCCGCCCCGCAGGAAGTCCCTCACGACTGCTTAGTGCCGTCCGTTCAGCAGACTTGTTGCCTTGCGAAAGGCCGGAGTGTCTTTTCCGGCAACCGCCGTTTGGCCCCGCAATCAAAGCCGCACAATCCATACCGCAGCACGGCCTGTGGCCTGCCGGCAATGCCCCGTGCCGTGCGGGCAGACGGATCCGCGCGCGTGCCGCAAAAAAATCCCCGGTTTAAAAACCGGGGATTTTTTAAAACAAAACGTCATTTGCAGGATTTTGGCTTGCCTTTTCTCGCGCGCGGAATTTTTATTTCCTGCGACACCACATCTTCCATTTCGCCTTCGACGCCCATATCATCCGGCCCGGCAACATTCGCAGTCCGCTTAAGCTCCATGTCCAAAGGCGAAGCCTGCTCGACGCGCAGCAGCGAAACTTCGGCCTGCAGATCCTCCGCGTGATAGACCTCGTGCACATAGCCCACGTCCGGCGCGTAATACCGGGTTGCCGTGCCGGCCTCGCCGCCGGCGATAAGAGTGAGAACCTTAAGACACCCTTCATATCTGGTTTCGCCCAGCCGCAGTTTATCGGTAACCGAAACGATCTCGTTGGCGTCGGGATACTCGTCCCATTCCGCGCCTTCCTTCACCGGCAGAGGAAACTCCTTGCGCCCGCCGACCACGATTCCGTCATAAGTGGTAACGCCGGACGCATCCCTGACTATATTGTAAACCGTAGCGGTTTCATGGCCTTTGAGCGCGGTCGTCATGCGGACAGTGGCGGTCTGCACTCCGTCTTCTGTTTTCTCCGACAGCACCACCACGGAAACTTCCGCGCAGCCGTCAAACTCGCTGCTGGAATACCGGTATACATATTTTTTCCCCGCAACCAGAGGAAAATAATCAGTCATACGCTCACGGCCTCCATAGTAATGCCTTTTGGTTATTTTAGCATTTACAAACCCATAAAAGGCAGAACATTGTTTTCAAAGTTATGAAAGTCCTATACTGTCCATTATGGCTTTTCCTTGCCGGAAGAGATTGATTTTATGCGCGGATATATTTTAAAAACGGTTTTGACGGCAGTAATCATGGCGGTGTCGGCGTTCGCCATGTGGCCGTCAGTGAACGGCGGATTCGTGTCGGACGATCCGAATTATGTCGCGGGCAACCCGCAGATCCGGGACCTTTCCCCTCTGGGTATAAAAAACATCTTCACGCGCCCGCATCTGGGGCTTTACAAACCGGTCACGATGCTGAGCTTGGCGGTGAACTACAGATTTTCCGGCCTCGATCCCCGCCCCTATCATATCACCAACGTAACGCTGCACGCCTTGAACGCGGCGCTGGTGTTCGCGTTTATCCTGCTGCTGACGCAAAATGGCGCGGCGGCATTTTTGTGCGCGCTGCTGTTCGGAGTGCATCCGCTGCATGTGGAATCGGTCGCGTGGATAGCGGAACGCAAGGATATGCTGTACGCGCTGTTTTTTCTGCTTTCCTCCATTCTGTATGCCGCATACGCGAAAACCGGGCGCCGGGCCGAACTGGCGGGCTCCATTTTATGTTTCGCGCTGTCACTCGCGGCAAAACCGGCGGGCATAACACTCCCGGCAGCGCTTTTCATTTATGACTATCTGCTCCGGCGCGGATTTTCCCGACAGCTGCTGCTGGAAAAAATTCCGTATCTGCTTGTCGCCGGCGCGTTCGGCGCATGGAATTATTTCCTGCTCGATTCCACCCAGCAGGTAAGAACGGCCTTTAATCTGGCGGACCGGATCCTGTTTGTTTTTTACGGCCTGAAATTCTATATCGTAAAACTGCTGTGGCCGGCCAACCTGTCGGCGGTATATCCGTTCCCGGTAAAAAACGGCAACTCATTGCCGCCCGAATACTGGCTGGGCCCGGTTACCGTAATTCTATGCGCGCTGCTGCTGTTTAAATATTTCCGGAAAACCAGACCGGTAATGGCCGGCCTGGCGTTTTACTGCGTGACGCTGCTGCCGGTATTGCAGTTCGTTAACGTCGGAACCGTCATAACCGCGGACAAATACAGCTATATCCCGGCACTGGGGCTGTTTATGCCGCTGTCGGTTTACGCGATTAAGGGGCTGACGACGCTGCGCCATAAAAACATACGGCTTGCGGGCGCGGCAGCCGTATGCGCGGCTGCGCTGCTGGGCACACTGATAACCGCGGCGCGGGCGCGCTGCCGGGTCTGGGAAAACGACTATACGCTGTTTTCAGACGCAGCCGCCAAATACCCGGACACTTCAACCCTTAATTATTTCGCCGCCGCGCTGAGAGATTCCGGCCAGCCGGACCGCGCGCGGGAAGTATTTGAAATGGCGATAAAGCTGTCGCTGCCCATGCAAAACACCGCAAGCAACGCCAACGACGTTTTCTTGAGCTACACATCGCTCGCCGGGCTCCTGCGGGATCAGGGCAGGAACGATGAGGCGGAAAAAATGTTATCCGCCCTGCGGCGGCTTAAGCCCGACTTCGCGCCAATGCTGTTTCTGCTCGCCGACGTGCAGGCGCGCAAGGGCCGGCTGAAAACGGCGCTGGAACTGTTTGATCAGGCTTCCCGCTCAGCCAGCCTGGAAGCGCCGTCCTGCGCGCTTTCCGGCGATATTTATATGCGGCTTGGCGATTATGCGCGCGCAAAAGAACATTATGACAGGGCGCACCGGCTCGACCCGCAATATCCGCCCGCCGAAAACAGAATGCCGGGCATAAAAACCGCCGCGGACTAAGTTCGGTTTTAAACCGCAAATAACGGAATACGGAATAATTTCCCTGCTAAAAATACGATATAATACTGACGTGGTTAACTGTCCGCCATAAAAATGGCGGAGGAGGATTATAACGATGAAAGTGATAGTTTCGCTGATTGCCGCCGGAATCTTCGCCATGCCCGCGGGTTTCGCCAAGACTGAAACCGCCGCGCCTGTAACAAACACCAAACAGCCCGCCGCAAGCGCGCCCGAGTCAACAGCAGCCGCATCCGCAAAAAACTGCGCCGGCAATTGCCCGGATTGCAAAAAAAACAAGACGAAAAGCAAAAAACGCGCCTGCGCCAATTGCGCCGGAGCAAAAGCTGAAGCCGCGGTAAAGGCGTCAAGCGCAACGGCGGCCGGCTGCCCGAAAACGAGGGCCGCAAAAACCGGCAAAAACAAAAAAGCCTGTCCCCGGCGGCACGCAAAAACGGAAGCCGCAAAAGTTACACTGTCATCCGCCGCGGCAACACCTTTAACAAAATAGCCGCCGCATTATATCAGCAAAAGGCCCGGGATCGTATGTGATCCCGGGCCTTTTCGCAAAACACCAACGGAACCTGCCTCTTTTGCCGGTAATCTGCGCCAATCGCCGGCCTGATGAAGCTCCCCCGGCTGTGCCATTGGCCTTCCGGTTGTTATTACGCTTTACCGGCAAGCCGGGGGGGTTCTTCTGGTCCAAATTTCGTTTGCCCTGCTTGCATTCCACCCCCCTGCCTGAGCTATATGCCATGCCGGCAATCATTATGCCGTACCGCCAGCGCCGGAGTTTTGTGCGCGAATTTATGAAAACCCGCAGACTGCCGGGGATTTACGCGATCAATTAAAAAAAGTTTTCTCCGCGGGCTTGTTTTTGAGCATCAGCTCTACAAATCTGCCCCATCCGGTATACTTGCCGAACAGCAGCTTGTCATAGTCGGAAGAATATTCAGCAGGCGGCATATAGACGGAAATACCATGCGCCCGGCTGTCGTGTTTGTCAAAAGCCGCATTACCGATAACCACGGAACCGGATATTTCCGCCATCATGTGAACCATATGCGCCTTAAGTCCGGCATCCGAAGTGCGTTCCGAGGCGATTTTCAGGAAATCATAGAAATCCGCCGCCGTACGGTCATAAAACCGCTGCGCCTTAAAATAGGCTTCAGCCAACGCCGGTTTATCACTGGTCGCAACAGCTTTTTGCACAAAAATCCTGACATCGTCAATAAATTTGCTGAGCCTGGCACTGTCCACAACGGAAGTAGTAGCATCCGCCCAGGCGAAACTGTATGTTCGGGCGAACATTGACAAGGTGGCGAGCGCCGCTTCCCGCCCGTCCATGCCGGGATTGTCCGTGATACTTTTCAGCAGAAGCGAATAATCATAGCCGCCCGGCGGCTCGATTTCCTGGGAAGCGACCACATAAGGCGCGTACCCGCTTATCTCGGCACTGACGGCGATATCGGCCATAAGACAGGCATCAGCAGCCAGCAGATCAATTCCGCCAATAGCCTTGAGCATGGCGCGCATTTCCGGCACGGTTATATCGTTGTGGGTTTCATCGTCGTAGGAAATGCCCCGGTTCAAGGTTTCAGCGGACGGAGGCGCGGTACCTTCAATCGCCTTTCCCTTTTCCTCGACCCAGCCGGTTCCGTGATTCCATATCACCAGCATGTATTTTTCAGCCGGAAAATTCTTTTTGGCGTATTTGACGAACCGGACAACCTCTTTCCAGTCGCCCATATCAATTTTCTTTCTGGCATCAAGCAGAACATAACCCGGATTGGTGCCGGACTGTTTGCCGATATACAGCCGCTTGACCTCTCCGAATTCGCCGGAATACAAATTCATCGAGCCCTGTTCGACCACGATATTAACCGAGCTGTCCGAACCCACCCGCGCCATTTCGTCCAAATCACTGTCGCTTTCTTCCGACAGGTCATTCTTGCCGTTCAT
>JAQVSV010000070.1 GCA_028700325.1 Elusimicrobiaceae bacterium
CAGTAACCGCAGAAAATCCTCGAACTTGTAGCCCAATTCGCTTAAAAGCAGTTGTTCGCCCGTGCGCAGCGACAGCCTGGCCGTGTAGCCTTTATGCTCGACGCGGGCGATATCCCTCAGCGAAAAAAGCAGGGGACTGCCGGACTGCGGCGCGACGCAGAGGGTTGCCTGAGCGAGTTTGATTCCGGCTTTTGAAGTTTCCAGTTCCGCCCCGCCTGAGTCCAGCAGGGCATAGGTAGCCGTGCAATTCATTATTTTATGAAGACGTAGTTTATGGTGCGTTTCACGCCCATGAATTCCGCCACTATTTCAACGGTTCCTTCCCGCAGTCCCTTGACCGTGGTCATATCGCCTGCTGCGGGAGTTATTTCCACCATTTCAGGTTTGCTGGCGGTCCATTTCGGGACGACTTTTATGGGCCGGTTGTTAGCGTCCCTGCCCTGCGCGCACAGCACGGCGGTTCCGCCGATGCTTATGGTCATTCCGTCGGGCGAAGGGCCGGATTCTCCGAACGGCACATTGCCCACATAAACCACCAGTTTGGAGAGCGGGCCCGCCTTGAGCACGTCTTCAATGGGCGGCATCACGTTTCTGAGATTGGCAGAGCATGCGGACAGCAAGAGCGTGCCCGCAATTACCAGCAACGAACCTGTTGCGCCCCGTTTAAGTTTATGCATTCTGTTTCCCCCTTTAAGCGTTCTCGCACATACGCGCAGTGTACATCTTTTGTTGTCCGCTTTCAATAAACAAACTGCGCGGCCGTCCCGTTGCCAAAATATGGCGCGTATGCTAACGTATGTATAATTCATTTTTGAAACAGGAGGCGCAATGTTGTCACCGCTCGCCAAAATACCGCACGAGCTTCTTTTTCCGGGTTTTATCCTGCTGATATTCATTATTGCCTATACTGTCGCCCGCCGCCGCGCCGATTTATTGAAGCGGCTGGAATCTGTTTTTCCGGGCCGGACTTTTCTCCGGTGGTTCGTGCCGACTTTTGAGGGCATGTGCGATGCGTTCGCTTTTTCCGTCCGGCTTACTGGCGGCGGGAAGAACAATCCGCCCCGGCTTAACGTAATCATGCGGGCGCCGGTGGCCATGCGGATGACGATAAGAAAGGAAGGCGCGTTTTTTTCCATCGGCAAGTCGCTGGGATTGTTAAAGGATGTCAGGATAAACGATCCCCTGTTTGACAGCGAATTCATTATTTCGGCCGCCGACGACGACGCGGCCGTGCGGTATCTGTCGGCATCCGGAAAAAAGGACGGCATCCGCCGTGTTTTTAACGCCGGTTATGCATTGCTCACTTTCAAGGACGGGGAAATAAAAGCGGAGAAAACCTATTATACCGTCGCCGATATCGGGCCGGATGCGCTGGCGGACGTAGTCCGCTCGCTGGCGGTTCTCGCCAGAGATTTACAGTAAATGCGCCGGATGATTTTGCGGAAGGCGCGGTGATAACGGAGGCCATATGCACACGGTTTTTGCTGCCGGATTCGGCCTGTTCGCTTTAATATCGGCTTATATCTCCGCCCGGCGGCACGCTGACGCGCTGGCGGGGCTGGAGTCCGTTTTCCCGGGAAGAACGTTCCTGCGCTGGCTTGTGCCCACTTTTCAGGGTTCGTGCGACGCTTTTGATTTCACTGTCCGTCTTTTCGGGTTCGGTGAGAACGGCGCGCCGCGTCTTGTTGTCGGCATGAAATCGTTTGCGGTTATGCGGCTTGAGGTGAAAGGAAAATCCAGGGGTTTTTCATTTGGCGGATTGCTGGGCCGGTCGAAGGAAATCAAAACAGGCGACGACGTGTTCGACGGCGAGTTCGCCGTTTCGGCTCCCGATGAAGGCGCGGCAGTGCGTTATCTGGCTTCGCGGGAGAAAAGGGAAATAATACGCCGCGTGTTTTCCGCCGGCTACCGCAAGCTCGTTTTAAGGAACGGGGAAATAACGATCGAAAAGCTCCGCTATGCCGACGCGGATATCACGCCCCCGGCGCTGGCGGACGTAGTCCGCTCGCTGGCGGTTCTCGCCAAGGAATTTTAGGGCGCCGTCATTCATAGCGCAACGCTTCAACCGAATCCTGTTCCGGCTGTCTGATGCCGGGAGAATTGGCAAATACAGTCCGTATATTATGAATCCCGGGAAAGCGTCCGGCGCAAACCGTTGCCGCCGCACGGAACAGCAGCAATGCGGTTTGCAGAAATTTTTTGTCCATAAAGTGTTCCCCGGCGGATATATCCAGACTACTTCATAATGTAAATAATTCAGGGCGAACGCACTTTCACCGGATGTGCGGGATTGGAACCGGGGGCCGGCCTCTTCGCATAAGCGTTGTGAGCCTGGCGCCTTGTACCGCTTGCAAAGCCGGGGTAGTTTCATGATAACAGGCTCCGCCCGGCAGCTGCCGGGCGGGGCCTTTAAGTTTCAGCCGGTCAGCGGTGATAGCCGCGCGCGATGGGCATTCTGCGCCCCGTGCCGAACGCCTTGGTCGTGATTTTAAGAACCGGCGGGGCCTGTTTGCGTTTGAATTCGTTGCGGTCTATGCGCGCGAGAATACCGGCGACGGTGCGGCTGGCAAATCCCTGCGCGGCTATTTCTTCCGGCACGGCGTTATGCTCTATGTAGGCGGCGATGATGGGGTCTATCGTTTCATAGGGCGGCAGATCGTCCTGATCGGTCTGGCCCGGGCGCAGCTCGGCCGACGGCGCGCGTGTTATCGTGCGCCGGGGGATGCCGCGCTCTCGGGTTGTGTTGTACCAGCGCGCGATGTCATAAACCAGCACTTTCGGCGCGTCGCCAAGCGGGGCCAGCGCGCCGTTCATATCACCGTACAGGGTGGAATATCCAACCGAAAATTCGCTTTTGTTGCCCGTAGCCAGCAATAGCGCGCGCAGTTTGTTCGAGATGGCCATCAGCATCGTGCCCCGTATGCGCGCCTGAAGGTTTTCTTCGGCCGTATCGGGTTTCATTCCTTTGAAGGGCGTTTTCAAAGCGTCGGTGAACGCCCCGAAAACGCCCTCGATGGGCAGTTCGTGAAATTGCGTCAGGCCAAGATTTCCGGCCAGTTCGCGCGCGTCGTTTTTGCTTATGCCGGAGGTGTAGCGCGTGGGCATCGAAACGCCGATCACGTTTTCCGGGCCGAGCGCGTCCACGGCGAGCGCGGCGACCACCGCGGAATCTATTCCCCCGCTGAGGCCCAGTATCACCGACGAAAACCCGCATTTGCGCACGAAATCGCCGATCCCCAGCGACAGCGCGCGCGCGGCCTGTTCCGTATCGGAAATTCCGGGATCGGGCGCAGGCGCGGTGTTTTGCGGAAACGGGAACTCAAGGTTTATCAGTTCTTCCTTAAACTGCGCGCCGCGCGCCACCACCCGGCCCGCGCGGTCAACGGCGAGGCTGCCCCCGTCGAATACCAGATTGTCGTTGCCGCCCACCTGATTGCAGTACAGAAACGGTATGCCGTGTTTTTTTGCGTGGCCGCACAGCAGTTCGCGCCGCAGGTCCGGCTTGCCGATATGAAACGGCGAGGCCGAGAGGTTTACTATCAGATCCGGCTGCCGGCGCATCAGTTCGCGCACGGGGTTTTCGCGGTAAAGATGGCGTTGAGCAAGGCGGCTTTCGGTCCATACGTCCTCGCAGATGGTCACGCCCAGTTTCACGCCCTTGAAGTTTATCGGTTTGTTGGACAGCGCGGGCGCGAAATAGCGGTCTTCGTCGAACACGTCGTAGGTCGGCAGAAGGGTTTTAGCCTGCCTCGCCCGGATTTTTCCTTTATGCAGCAGCGCGGCGCAGTTCTGCAGAGGGTTGCCGGTGCGGGCGCGGTTGAAATCAATGTAGCCGACCAAAGCGGCGGTATCGCCGATTTTCCCGGCCAGTTTGTCAAGCGCGCGCAGGTTTGCGGCGATAAAGCCCCGGTCATTCCACAAATCCAGCGCCGGGTAGCCGGTAATGGCCGCTTCCGGGAAAATGACCAGCTCCGCGTGCTGTCGGGCGGCTTTTTTCACGGCCGCCAGAATTTTGCGTGTGTTGCCGTCAATATCGCCTACGGTTGTGTTGAGCTGTGCCAGAACGATTTTCATGGGCCGCATTCTCCGGTTATGATATATGCGATAATTGCAGCGCTTGTTTGCCGTCGGGGCAAGCGGCGCGTCCTGCTGAACCATTGCGAAATTATCGCAATTCCGGTATCCGATTGCAATGCGCGCGTCACCACGGCCGGCGCGCCCGCAATGAAATTAAATAGAGCGTTATATATAGCGTGCGCGGGATCATCTTTATTTGGTACAATATGCAGGTACGGGTCTTCACGTCTGACTAAGGGGCGCACAGCCGTTTCCTGCTTTAAGGAACGCAAGCCGCCGCCTGGGGCGCGAAAAATACAGCCCGTCGCCTATCGAGAGGAAAGTAATGAACATATCAATGAAAAACATGCTGGAAGCCGGGGTGCATTTCGGGCATCAGACGTCGCGCTGGAACCCCAAAATGAAACGCTATATTTTCGGGGAACGCAACGGCATCCATATTCTGGATCTCCAGCAGACGGTGAAGGAACTGAAGAAGGCCTACATTTTCACGAAAGAACAGTCGGAATCCGGCGCCAAGTTCCTGTTCGTGGGCACGAAGAAGCAGGCCCGCGACATTGTCAAGGAAGAGGCCGAGCGGGTCAGCGTGCCCTGCGTGTTTGAGAAATGGCTGGGCGGCACTCTTACCAACTTCTCGACCATCAAAAATTCCATCGAGCGGCTTGACGAGCTTGAGAAATGGGAAAAGGAAGGTCTTTTCAACGCCATTTCCAAGAAAGAGGTTTCCCGCCTGAGCAAGGAGATGAACCGGCTGCGCAAAGTGCTTGGCGGCATCCGCCACATGAAAGGCGTGCCGGACGTGATGTTCATCATTGACCCCGTGGACGATGACGGCGCGATCCGCGAAGCGCGCAAGCTCGGCATCAAAATCGTTGGCGTATGCGACACCAATTCCGATCCCGATCTGGTGGATTACCCGATTCCGGGCAACGACGACGCCGCCCGTTCGATCAAGCTGTTCTGCAGCCTGATCGCCGACGCGATCGCCGAAGGCCGCACCGCCACCGCCGCGAAGGACGCCGAAGCGGAGCTCAGGCTCGCCGCTGAAGCGGAAGCCGCCGCGAAGGCCAGGATCGAAGCGGAAGCCGCCAGCGCGAATGTTGATCTCGCCGGGAAGGACACGGTGGAAATCGCCGAGGAAGTAAAGTAACACCGCTCCGCCGCGGCCCCGGGCCGCGCGCGCCGGGCCGGGATCCGGCCCGCCAACGATTGAGGAGAACGCCAATTATGATGGACAAGATAAAATCACTGCGCGACGCCACCGGCGCCGGCATTATGGCCTGCAAATCGGCCCTGATCGAAAACAACGGCGATTTTGACAAGGCCGTGGAATACCTCCGCAAGAAAGGGCTTGCCGCCGCCCAGAAACGGGCCGGCCGGGAAACCAGCGAAGGCTGTACCCGCATCAAGACCGACGCCAGGGGGATGGCGGCCGCGCTGCTCAACCTCGGCTGCGAGACCGATTTCGTCGCGAAGACCGACGATTTCAAGTCGCTCGCCGACCGGCTTGTCGAGCATCTTTTCGCCAACCCCGGCGTTACCGCCGAAGACGAAAAGCTCAAGGCGATCGTGCTGGAAGTCGCGCCGAAACTCGGCGAGCATATTGACGTGAAAAAAGCCGAATATGTCAAGGTGAACGGCAAAGGCGCGCTGAGCTATTATATTCATACGGACAACAAAAAAGCCGCGATCGTGGAATTGCAGTCCGACACCGCCAACGTGACCAAACTGCAGGAACTGGGCAAAGAGCTGGCGCTGCAGGCTGTGGCGATGACGCCGAGCTGGGTGCACCGCGAGGAAGTGCCGGCTTCGGTTATCGAGTCGGAGAAGGACATTTACCGCACGCAGGCCGCCAACGAAGGCAAGCCCGCCGCCGCGATAGAAAAGATGCTTGAGGGCCGGCTGCGCAAGTTCTACGAACAGAACTGCCTGCTTGACCAGATCAGCATCCGCGACAGCAAGAAAACCGTGTCGCAGTTCATCGCCGAGGCCGAGAAGGAGCTGGGCGCGCCGGTGAAAGTGGCGCGGGTGGAAAGAGTCGGATAAAAATTATGCCGAAACGGATACTGCTCAAGTTGTCCGGAGAGGCTTTGCAGTCGCAGGGACTGAGGGGCGTGGCCCCCCAGTCCCTGCGGCATATAGCGGGTGAAATAGCATCCGCGCATGAAACGGGGGTCGAACTGGCTATCGTGGTGGGCGGCGGCAATATCTGGCGCGGCGCGAAAGACGCGGAAGATCTTATTTCGCGCGTCATGTCCGACAATATGGGCATGCTTGCCACAATTTTTAACGCGCTGGCGCTGCAGGCCGCGCTTGAAAGCGCCGGCAAGGCCACCCGCGTGCAGACGGCGATGCCCATCATCACGCTTGCCGAGCCGTATATCCGGCGCAAGGCGGTGCGGCACCTTGAAAAAGGGCGCATCGTGATTTTTGCGGGCGGCACCGGCAACCCCTATTTCACTACCGATACGGCGGCCGCGCTGCGCGCCTCCGAAATCGAGGCGGACGAGATTTTAAAGGCCACTCAGGTGGACGGAGTTTATACGGACGATCCCCAAAAGAACCCCGCGGCCAGGCTGATCAGGACGATCAGTTACCGGGACGCGCTTGACCGCGGCCTGAAATTCATGGATACCAGCGCCCTGGCGCTGTGTCTTGAGAATCAGATTCCCATCCGGGTGTTCAACCTGCACAAAAAAGGCAATATCAGAAAAGCGGTGCGCTCCGGCGGAGTGGGCACTCTGATAAGCTGAACGTTTTTTCAGGAAAGGAGAAATTATGGACGAATTGATCGGCGTTACGGAACTGATGCAGTCGCTTGAGCTGGAAATGGCTGGTTACGTTGAGAAGATGAAGAAAGACCTCGCCACACTGCGGACCGGGCGCGCCAATCCGCAGCTGATTGAAAATATCCGGGTTGAATATTACGGCACGATGATGCCGCTTAACCAGGTGGCGGCGATTTCGCAGCAGGACGGGCGCACGCTGGTTGTCGCTCCGTGGGATGCCGGCGCGCTGGAAGCCGTTGAAAAAGGCATCCTCCAGTCGGATCTTGGCGTGACTCCCCAGAACGACGGGAAAATTATCAGGCTCGCTTTGCCCAGCATGACGGAAGACCGGCGGCGCGAACTGGCCAAAACGATAAAAGGCATCAGCGAAGATTTCAAGGTGAAAATCCGCAACGGCCGGCGCGACGGCAACGAGAAAATCAAAAAAGCCCAGAAAGCCAAAGAGATAACCGAGGATGATGCCAAGCGGTTCGAGAGCGATATCCAGAAAATGACCGACCGGTTCATCGCCGAGATTGACAAGGTTATCGCCGTAAAAGAAAAAGAGATAATGACCGTCTGACGATGAGCGGCTTTATTCCCCCCCCGCCGGATTCCGCCCCGCTGCCCGCGCATATCGCCATTGTGATGGACGGCAACGGGCGCTGGGCCAAGGCGCGCGGCCTTTCGCGGTTGGAAGGGCACCGGGAAGGGGTTGAGTCGGTCGAGGCGATAATAAAGGCCTGCTGCGACTTGGGCATAAAGGTGCTTACGCTGTACACGTTTTCGACGGAGAACTGGTCGCGCCCCCGATATGAAGTATCCGCGCTGATGCGCCTTTTGTGCAGTACGCTGCGCGCCAAACACGGCTTGCTCATGAATTACAACGTGCGGCTGAAAATCAGCGGGCGGCGCGAGGGCGTGGGCAAGACGGTGCTGGAAGAGCTGGACGAGGAAGCGCGGCTGCTTTCCGCCAATACCGGGATGATTCTTAATCTGGCGTTTAATTACGGCGGGCGGCAGGAGCTGACCGATGCGGTGAACAGACTGCTGGCGGCCGGCAGAACGGGTGTTACGCAGCAGGATATAGCGGACGCGCTTTATACCGCCGGCCTGCCGGACCCGGATCTTGTAATCCGCACTTCCGGCGAACGCCGCATTTCCAATTTTCTGTTATGGCAGGCGGCATACGCGGAATATTATTTCACCGATGTTTTCTGGCCGGATTTCCGCGCGCCACAGCTGAACGCCGCGCTGGCCGATTACAGAAAACGCGAGCGCCGGTTCGGCGGAATTAAATAAGTCCGGCCCGGGTCGGTTCCCCGGATTTTACGGTTTTTCATTTTCCCCCTTTACGGGCGGTTCGCCCGGAGCGGTATGGAGGTTTGTTAATGCTTATTCCCCGCGTTTTGACCGCGCTTGTCGGGATTCCGCTTATACTGGGGTCCATCCATTTCGGCGGCGCGGTGTATGCGTGTTTTGTGGCGGCGGTGGTGTTTCTTTCACTGCACGAATACGGGCTTATCTTGTGGACGGGGCGCAAGCCGGTTTCCCGGGTTGCACTGCTGCTGTTCGGGGCGCTGGCGGCGTTTGGCGCGGTCGCGGGACGGATGCCGGCAGGCGGAATTGATAACCTGGTGCCGCTTGTCATCAGTCTGGTCGTGCTGGGCCTGCTTTCGTGGGAAGTGCTTACCCCCAAACGCAGCCTTGAGCGGTTTTCCAACACTATGGCGGGCGTGTTTTTAGTGGCGTGGCCGCTGGCGCATCTGGTGAATGTCCGCGCTCTTGCGCCTTATGGCGAGTATTATACTTTCATGCTGTTTCTTACCGTGTGGGCGTGCGACACGGCGGCCTATTTCGGAGGCCGCGCGTTCGGCTCGCGCAAGTTGAACCCCGAGGTAAGCCCGAAAAAAACGTGGGAAGGCTCCATAGCGGGATTTCTTGCGGCGGTCGCCGTTTCGGCGTTGCTGAGGGCGATACTGGTGCCCGGTGCGCTTTCGGTGACGGATGCGCTTGTTCTGGGCGCGCTGGCGGGCGTGTGCGGGCAGATTTCCGATCTGGCCGAATCGGTGATAAAACGCAGCGCCGGCGTGAAGGACTCGTCCAACCTGCTGCCCGGCCACGGCGGCGTGCTTGACCGGTTCGATTCGTATCTGCTGCTTGCGCCGGTCTATTACTACGCGCTTGTTTTTATGGGTAAATGAAATGAAAAGAATAGTGCTTCTGGGTTCCACAGGTTCCATAGGCGTATCCGCGGCTGACGTGGTGCGCGGGCTGGGCGAAGGGTACGAGCTTATAGGGCTTGCCGCCAATTCGCACGACGCGCTGGTGCTTGCTCAGGCCGCGGAGTTCAAACCCCGATGGGTCACGCTGGCCGACCCGGCGGCTTCGGCGCGGCTGGCGGGCAGGCTCCCGCCCGGCGTGAAGCTGCTGCCGCCCGGCGCGGCAAGCCTTGTGGAAATGGCCTGCCACCCGGACACAGATCTGGTGGTTAGCGGCCTGGTCGGCGCGGCCGGTTTTGAGCCTTTGATGGCGGCCGTGCGCGCGGGCAAAACCATAGCGCTCGCCAACAAGGAGCCTATGGTGATGGCCGGCGCGGCGATTATGGAGCAATGCGTTAAACACGGCGCGAAAATTATCCCCGTAGACTCGGAGCCGTCGGCGGTGTTTCAGTGTCTTGAAGGCGCGGACGACGGCGATTACCGCGCCGCGGCCAGGGCGATAGCGCGGGTGTTTCTTACCGCTTCGGGCGGCCCGTTTCTAAATTATAAAGGAAAGCTGGACGAGGTTACCCCCGCGCAGGCGTTAAAGCATCCGCGCTGGAAAATGGGCCCGAAAATCACCATTGATTCCGCCACCCTGATGAATAAAGGGTTTGAGGCTATTGAGCTGATGAATATGTTCGGGCTGCGGCGCGAGCAGGTCCGCACGGTAATACATCCGCAATCGGTCATCCATTCGGCGGTGGAGTATGAAGACAGTTCGGTGCTGGCGCAGCTGTCGCTGCCGGACATGCGCCTGCCCATCCAGTACGCGATCACCTGGCCCGGCAGGCGGAAAAGCCCCGTCGCGCCTTTAAACCTTTTCGAGCTTGGCAGGCTGGAATTTTTCGAGCCGGATTTTTCGCGGTTCCCCTGCCTTGCGCTGGCCGAGGAAAGTTACCGGCGCGGGGGCACATACCCGGCGGCGGCGAGCGCGGCTGACGAAGTGGCGGTGGACGCTTTTTTAAAGGGCCGTCTGAAATTCACCGGCATAGCGGGCGTTGTGGAATATGTGCTTAACCGGCATGACGGCGGATCAGGCAGTCCTTCTCTGGACGCGGCCGTAAATGCGGATGAAGCCGCCCGCAGGCTGGCGGGCGAAGCCGTGTCCGCCGCCTAGACGGTTCAGGAAGACGGAGATTTAAACAGGTTCAGGGAA
>JAQVSV010000071.1 GCA_028700325.1 Elusimicrobiaceae bacterium
GTATTGACAAAATGCGGCTCGTCGCCGTTAAAAACCGCGGGCAGACCGTCGAATATGCCCGCCGCCCTGAGTGCGAACCCGCTCGCCATAGCCAAAACAAGAATTATAACAAACCGCTTTGAATTTTCCTGCCCGGACCGCGGCGGCTCGGTTGTGAATATCGCCATGACAAAAACCTCAAAAAAACAAACTTGCACGGGTTCAGGCCGGCCGCCTCAATAACTCCGGCCCCGCGGCCACGAAACCATGGTACGGATTATTGGCGGAAGCGCCTTTCGCCAAAAACAAAACCGCTTTCCCGCCCCGTTACCGCATCGCGGCCGCCATAAACGGACAGCAAAGATTCAAGCTGGACGCCGCCTGCATAATCGCCCACAGCCATAATAAAGCTTCAATTATCGCCCGCGCGGCGCCAGGCGCGTATTTCATTATATGAATTCTGGAGTTCGGCCAGCACCTGGCCCGCCCAGCCCCGCTCTTTCTTCCGCGCCAAATCCTCAAGCCGGCGGGACAGGACGGCAATCCGCTCGCACGACACGGATGCCGCGCTTCCCGCCAGTTTATGCGCTGTTGCGCCCAGGCTTTCCAAGCTGCCCGCTTCCAGCAAATCAGCCATTTCAGGGATCAGCCGCAAAGCTTCTTCGCGGAATTTGCCAAGCGCGCTCTCGAAAAGCATCTTGTTCCCGCCGAAAAGAGCCAGCCCCTCGCTGTAGCTTACCAGGCCCGGCTTCCCGCCCGGCGCCGCCGCGACTTCCGCGATTATGCCGAAATATTTATACAAGACCGCCGCAATCATGTTTGTCTTCACGGGTTTGAGCAGAACCTCGTTAAAACCGGCGTCAAGACACCGTTTGTGCACATCCGCGTTGACATTGGCGGTTATGGCGAGCAGCGGCACTTCGGCATAAGCAGGCTGGGTGGCGCGGATTTTGGAAGCGGCCTCGATGCCGTCCATGACCGGCATCTGCAGATCCAGGAAAACAAGATCAAACCGCCCCGTCACACAAGCGTCAAGCGCTTCTCTGCCATCGTTTACAAAAGTCACTTTCTTCAGGCCCAGCTGCTCAAACTGCACGCGGGCCAGATCGCGGCCGACAACCCTGTCCTCGGCGAAAAGAATTTTCAGTTCCTGCGTTTTTTTAGCGGGGTAAATGACATCCTGCCTTGCGGTCACGCCGGCTGACGCGGTTTCCTTTTTCAGGTCACCGGCTATCTTCAGCGGCAGTTTGAACCAGAACACGCTGCCCTGGCCCGGCGCACTGTCGCAGCCGATAACGCCGTTCATCTGCTCGACCAGTTTTTTCGCGATCGAAGTACCCAGTCCGCTGCCTTCATATTTTCGGTTTAAATCAGGCGAAACCTGATAAAAAGGATCGAATATCCGTTCCAGCTTTTCTTTCGCAATCCCGATCCCGCTGTCGCTCACCTTAAACATTATTTCGCATTCCGCTTCACCCGGTTTGGCCAGCCCGACCGATATCTCCACAAAACCCGACTCCGTATACTTCACGGCGTTGCCAACCAGATTGGTAAGAATCTGCTGAACCCGATACGAATCGCCGAGTACAAAATCCGGCACGTCCAGCTCCACATTCACGCCCAGCCGCAGCTGTTTCTTGCCCACCAGCGGCTTGAACACCTCCGCCAGCTCGTGCACCAGACCCGACAGGGAGAACGGAGTGCAGCTCAGCTCGAATTTGCCGGAATCCAGTTTCGACTGGTCGAGAATATCGTTGATCAGCCGCAGGAACGATTCCGATTCGTTCAGGATAATCCGCGCCCTTGTCCGCACTTCCTCCTGCGTGGAGATCTGGATGATATTTTCCGCGAACCCTATAATGGCGTGCAGCGGAGTGCGGATTTCATGCGAAACGTTGGACAGGAACGCGCTTTTCGCATTATTGGCTGATTCAGCCGAATCCTTCGCCTCTTTCAGGAACTGCTCCATTTTCTTGCGTTCTGAAATGTCTATGAACGCCTCCACCAGCACCGGCTCCCCGTCCACAACCAGTTTAGTGACACTCTTGAGGATCGGCGCAAGCCCGCCGTTTTTGCGCACCAGCATGCGTTCCGAACCGTCCACATTCTGCCGCAGATCCGTTATCGGGCACGCGCCCCTTTCAGACGGACAGATGAATTTATGACACTCTTTCCCCACCACGTCTTCCGCCTTTTCGTAACCGAACAGCCGGATCGCCATATTGTTGGCGCTGAGGATTTTATGCTTTTTTTCCGAAATGACCACCACACCGAACGGCATGGCCCAAAGCACCTTGATCAGATTGTCGCTGACATGGGAGAGCGCTTCCTTGGCGTGTTCCAGAATCTTGTTCTGTTCCGCCATTTCCTGGGAGCTTATGTCCAGCACGCGGTCCATAAGCGCGCGGTCGCGGTCAAAATCGTCGTAAGCTTCCGACACCTGTTCCACAAACGGCAGCAGGTGCTCCGGGATATTTTCCCTTACTCCGAAAAAATCCTTGATCTGGCGCAGTAAAAGTTTATTCATCGGACAATGTCGTTATCGTCATGGTTTGGTTATGGTAGACCGGTCCGCCCGCGCGTTCCAGCGGACAGATTTCGCCACGCGAGTAAAACCCGAACATGATCTGGTTGCCGCCGAGCACCCGCACGGCGGCGTCAATCTCGTCTTCGATTCTTTTTTTCATCACGACCTGCCGACCCACGCAGCTGACCAGCAAAGCGAGAAAATTCCTGTTCATATTGATGCCTGCAACGCCTTTGCCCGCCGCGCCAGCCGCCCCTTCCGCCAGCCGCCCGGGATTATATTTCATCAGCCGCACATGCCAGCCCTCCGGCATGTCCGCCGCGAAAATCAGGGCGTTTTTGCTCTCGTCAATCCGGATAACTGACCGCACCCGCCCGCCGGACTCGGCGGTTTCCTTTAACAGCAGCGGAAAATACTGGACGCTGTACTCCAGCCGGTCCGGCTGGCCGCCCAGATATTTACGGTATAACGCCAGAGCAGGCTCTCCGTCAATTTCGTAAACGCAGTTCTCTTCGGACCGGGTTATTTTCCGGTACACTCCGAAAGCATCCCAGCCGCCGCCCGATCCGTATCCGGTTTTGACATTTTTGCCGAACGCCACCGCGATAGCGTGCCGCTCAAGCAGTTCGCCGTCAAGCAGTTCAACCGTTGACTCCGCAACGTCAGCAGAGGCGGTCATCCCCCCGGTCACGGCAATGCCCGGCAGCTGCCGGCCCAGTTCACCGGCAAAACGCGCTCCGTTTATGTGCAGGCCGTCACACAGCACTATTATATGCGAAATATTTTCCCTGCCGGAGAACTGGGCGGCCAGAACCCTGGCCGCTTCCTCGCTTGACGCCTGTGTCAGCGGCGCTTTGGCAAACTGCAGTTCCGGATTGTCAAACTCGGCCGCCGTCGCCACAACCGAGTTTTCGGCAAACCCGTTCTGGTTTATTTCATAGGCCGACGTGCCGCCGAAAAGGTGCGCGCCGGGGAACCTTGCCTTGAAATAGTCCGGCGCCGCGCTGTCGCGCAGCGCCTCATTGCTTCCGAAAACAAACACTAGCTGGGGCTGGAGGCTTTTCTCGCTTACGAGAATTTTCCAGCCGGCCCCGCGTGTCCAGACAATCTGTTCGAATTTCATAGTAAAATCCCGCGCAGCATATTTTTCGCATCGCGACGTGACAGAACCAAATTAAACATGCAGTAAACCAATGCCTACCCGGATACATTATACACAACATTATCCCCGACAGGCCAAATTTACCGGGTTTTCAGCCAGATATCCTGCCCGTCACACCGCGCATAGCCGGCGCGCGCCAGCATTTCCTCCATTTCCGGGGGCACGGGCCCGAACAGTTTGCCCGCACCGGAAGCTGTCATTATGGCGACCGCCAGCCGCGCCTGGCTTTTAAACACGATCGAGTCCTGACTGGCGAACGGAAACACATTGTCGAGCCGCGCGTCCAGCGCGAGCCGGTGCCCGTTCATGGTAGCCACGGCGACTTTTTCGCCCGGCCGCGCCGCCCGCTCAAGCACCGAAAGCATCTGCCCGTATGCTCCGCAAAACCGGTCCGTTCCGCCTGCTATTCTTTTCAGCTGGCCCGCCGGGCCGGGCAGCATAAACGCGGTGCAGGCGAACAAAACAAGATGTCCGCTCAAAAACCATTTGAAAACGGCCGCGCCAGGCCGGCTGGACTTATTAAGACACAGCAGAAGCAGCGTATTGCATAAAACCCATTGCGGGAATAAAAACAGCAGTGTGCCTGGCAACGACCGACCCGCATAATATGCAAACGCGCCCAGCCCGAACACTCCGGAATACACCAGCAGGACGGAAAGTCCGGCATTCCTGCCGCCGGAAACCAGCCCGCAAAACACCGAGGCGGCGAAAACGGCGAGCATGAGAATATGCGCGCCCATAAGCGGCATCGGCGCGGCCATAAGGCCGCACATGCCGAACAAACGCTGAAAATCCATAACCCGCGCGAAATCCGGCAGACTGCCGCACCGCGCCAGCGAAACCCCGCAATATACCGCCGCAATGCCCGCCGCCGCCGCAAAATACGCGAACAGCACGCGCCGGCGGTCCCGCCGCACCACCAGCAATGAAAACAGCGAAGCCAGCCACGCCGCCGCCCCGAAATCGAAATTGTTGCACGCCGCAAATGCCGCCAAAACGGCATTAAGCCCGAGCCTGGCCCGGCTGGCCGGTTTTTCCATTGCCCAGACCAGCGCCAGCGCCATGCCCCAGCAGGCGAAATAACGCAGCGGCATGGCGTAATAATTGAACATATAATACACTTCCGCGCCGGCGCGCTGCGCCGGATAAAAAGCGGAAGCGGCAAAAACAAGGAACAGCATCAGGGCGACGGCCTCCCCCGCTACTTTACGCAGCGCCAGCCAAACGCATAACAGCCCGCCGAGCGACAGCGCGCACACCGCGCAGGTATAGGAAAATACGCCGAACCCGGTAATCTTGAAAACCGGGCAAAGCAGATACGGCGCGAGGATCTGGTATTGCGGAAAGAAATCCGTCAGCGGTGTGCGGCCGTCGAGCACGGCGGCGAATTCCGCCATCGTAAAATGTATATGGTTGTAAACATTGAAAAAACCCGTCCCAAGCGACCGCTCGGTGAAAATCGCCGGCAGCAGCCCGCCCGCGCAAAACGCCGCGGCGATAAAAAACGCGGTTTTAAAACCGATTTTCCGCGCGGCCGGCTTAATAAACGCCAGCAGCTTTTCAAACCGCGGAACAAGGCGGGGCCAGGCGACTGCCGCCCCGGCGGCGCCGGCAAAAAACAGCGCCGGCGCGCCGTAATAAACGTGAACCCGCGAATTCTGCCAATACCATAAAACGCCTGTCGCAGCCGGCACGAAAAACAGATTCGCGTTAATCCAGCCGGAGCCCTTGCCCGCGACAGGCTCGCAGGAGAACCTGCATAACCTGCGAACCGGCCACAACGCGGCAAAAACCGCGGCGCAGAACCAAAGGTAAAACGCTCGGTCCCTGTAATCGTCAAAAATATACGGAAAAGCGCGCGCCACAACAAAGGAAGTCCAGTCCGTCGCCGCGGGTTTGGCGAAACAGGCCGCCAGCGCAGCGGTTCCGAAGCAGAAAACAGCCAGCGGGATTATCAGGCCCCGCCAGTCAGCCGCATAATTAAGGTTGTTATCAGCCATGTCAAAAACGTCCGGCAGCGCAATGCGCTATGGGCAATCATATCCTTTTATATTCGGGGGTCTGGACTGACGGAGTTACGGATCTTTTGCCGGAAATTTCTGTTCAAGCGCCGCGGCGCGCTCGGCAACCACGGCCGCGCCCGACGTTTTAGCCGCCAGCACCACGGCACGCGCGCCGGATTCGTCCCGCCCGGCTGACAGTGCGTTCTCGGCCTGCTTCAGCGCAACCATAGCCGGATATTCAAGCGTTACCGCCAGCCCCTGCGCCCGGTGCTCATCGTCATACGCCTGCGGCACGGAACAGTCCGCAAGGCTCAGGCAGGGCCGCTCCGACACCACTTCCCGGAAAAACCGCCAGTCCGCCGGGCCGGCATTTCTGCCCAGCAGATATACTATGGTGCCGCGCTCGTTTCGCTGCTCAAGCGGAAGCTGGCGGTATTTAAGGCGCAGCGCGGCCCTGAGATCTGAAGACATCTCGTTAAACCCGGTGTCAAGCCGAGGGTCGTTATCGTTGCGGGATTGCAAGATCTCATCCAGAACGGCCAGCTTCCGCGCTATATCATCCGAACCGCCTTGTCCGGCGGAAACCGGACTCCGGGCAGGCTCCCGTAAAGGAACCTGCCCGGAGTCTGAAGACAAACCGCGCCGGGCTGACGGCACGCAGGCGGCCGTCAAAACAACCGCCGCCAGAACCGCCAGGAATCTGTTTTTCATCAATACAGATCGGCTTTGATCGCCTTGATGGCGGAAGCGCTGGTTATGCGCTTGAACTGGTCGTCGGCATAAATGCCGGCGTCCATTCTGACCTTGTCGGTGCAGTTGGTGCAGAATTTCTGGATGTTTTTAAGCATGATAAGCGACGAGCCGTAAGAACCGTACGGAGTGGAATCGCAGGCCGCTTCGCCCGCCAGAAAGGAACCCGTCCAGATACTGGTTATGGGCTTGCCGTCGGCATCAACAAACGGGCGGGGGCATCTGGCGTGCGACCAGTTCCCGTTTGACGTTTCGGTATGCCGCGACTCGTGAAAAACCACCATAAGCCGCGAAATCTGCGGATGGCTGAATTTGATGTAATTCTGGGTCAGCCACATTTTGGAGGAATCCACGAACGGAATGACGCAGGCCACCGCGATGGCGCTGCCGCAGTCGTCCATTCCGATACCCTTAACGCGGGAATTGAAAAAATCAAGGTAGGCCCGCCCGTCAACCGGGCCGAAAATTTTCCTGTGCAGGCCCGAAGCGTCAGACGACTGGATAGTGCCGATGAAAGCCATGTCGTCGCGGATCTGGGCCTGAATGGCGGGCGGAACATCCTCGTCAAACGGGACAGCCGCGGCCCTGTCGCTGGACAGATCCGGAAATAAAAACCAATTCGTTCCCTGCTGCGTGTCGAGTTTCTGTTTCAGGGCTTTCACTTTCGCGCCGGATACGCTGTTAAAATCAAAATCCTGAGCCATTGCGCCCGCGCCAGCAAGCATAAATACCGTCATCACCGCCACTGCAGTCCGTTTCAGCATACCGCTCCGCCTTGTTTGATAGGATATCGAACCATGAATCCAGTATATTCCGCGCCGGACACACTGTCAAGGGCTGAAAAGCCTATTGATGTACCGTCCGGCGGTTTTATTGGTATACTCTTTGCATGGGCAGGCTACTGGCATGGGCGGCAATATTTCTGTTTTTCGCGGGCAATTGCTTTGAAGCAATGCATTGCCACGCCGGCGTTCACCAAGACAGCCATCATGCCGCCTGCTGTCATTCCTGCGGCGGGCACCACGTCGTGCTCAAAACAGAACTCGCCGGAAAACCGGACGTTTCCGCCGTGCACACCATACGGCTTTCGCCGGAACCTTTCCCCGGCGCTCCCCTGCCGAAAGATATTTTTCACCCCCCTGTAACCCGGCTTTCCTGACCGGACCCCGCTTTACCCGTCCGGGCGCCTGCATTGCAGCAGGTTTGTCCGGTTTTCTGAAAGATGCTTTATCCGCCGGTTACGTCCGCAACCGCGCAGTCCGCCAGTTCAGGGCTGCCGCCGACGCGTATGGAGACGCCCATGAAATTTTCCGGTAAAATTATGCTTACGGTTTTTTCGGCTGCGGCATGTTTCCCTTCCGCATGGCCGGAAACCGAACCGCCGCTCACTCTGAACATTATTGTCGCCGCCGCGCGCGGCAATAACAAAGAACTGCTCGCCATGCGCCGCAGGCTGGCGGTGGCACAGGCGCTCATCGAAGAAAATGCCGCCAGGCCCAACCCTTCCATAGAACTGGAGCGGCAGACGCCGCTTGATGCCGGCTACCAGGAATTCAAGATTTACCAGCCGTTCGCACTGAACGGACGCATCACGCTTGCCAAACAGACCGCGCAGGCCGAAGCCGCGGCCTTTTCAGCCGATATCGCCGCGCTGGAAAATGAAATCGCCGCCGCCGCAAAAACAGCCTATTACGGGTTCCGGCTGGCGGGCGAGCGGATCCGGTTCGAAGAAGCCAACCTGAAGTTTTCAATGGACATGCTTAACAGCATGCAACTGCAATTCCAGACCGGACAGGCCACCAACGCCGATCTTGCGCGCGCCAAAGTAGAAACCGCCCGGAACAAGTACCGTCTGGAGGCGGCGCAGTCAAAGCTGAAAGCGGCTGAAGCGGAACTTAACTGCTGTATGGGCAGGCCTCCGCAAATCCCGATCACGGTCGCCGATAACGGCATGTTTTTAAACGCGCCGTCCGCAAGCCGGGATCCGGCTTTTGAAACGACGCTTGCGGCCGCGCTGTCCAGCCGCCCGGATCTTGCCGCATCGGCCCTTCGCGCCGAAGCGGCGGAAACAGGCGCCGCGCTGGAAAAAAGGAAACGCATACCCGACCTGACTCTGGGCTGGATAACCGGCGCCAGCCCCGAAGAACGCTATTCGAAACTTGCCGTCACGCTGGAACTGCCGCTGTGGTACCGCAACCGCGGCGCAATCGCCCGGGCGGAAGCGGAAACAACCGCGCGCGCGCAAGACACCGACAGCCTCAACCTCTCCGTCCGCAAGCAAATCTATACCGCCTGGCTGGCGCGGGTCCTTGCCGCGAAACGGGTGCGCGCCGCCAGGGAAACGGTTCTGCTGGTAAACGATCTGCGCAAAACGGCGTCGCTGGACTACCTGTCAGGCAAAAGCGGTCTTGCGGCGTTTTATGAAACAAACCGGATATTCATCGAGGAAAACCTCAACTATCTGGACGGGCTGGCCGAGTACTTTGAAAAGTCCGTCGAGCTGGAAAAAGCGGCCGGCAGCATCGCCGCGGGAGAATTATAAAATGAAAAAAAACATATCGCTTGCGCTGACTGGCGCAGTTCTGGCGCTCTGCGGGTGCGGAGATAAAACCGACGGCCCGCAGCAGCCCGCGGAACAGCCCGCCGGACAAGCCGCTTCTTTCTACGCCCCGGTAACCATTTCAGCCGACGCGCAGGCCGCGGCGAACATAACCGCCGTAAAAGCCAGAAAAGCCGGCGCGGCTGAAACTTTTCAGGCCATGGGCCATGCGATGCAGGACGCTCAGGCCACGCACCACGTGTCCGCCGCAGCGGCGGGCAGGCTGGAATCATTTGCCGTTACGCTCGGCCAGCGGGTGGCGCCGGGCGACACGCTGGCCGAGCTGCGCGACAGTTCAGGCGCGAAGATCCGGCTGATCTCCGGTTATACCGGAATCGTTTCCGCGTTTCACACCGGGCCCGGCGCTCAGGTTGACGGAAACACATTCATTTGCACGATAACCGAGATAGATCCTCTCTGGGGAGTGCTCGATATCCACGAAATCAACCTGAGCAAGCTCCGAGCCGGGCAGAAAGTGACCGTCCGCACTGCGGCTTACCCCGGCAGGACTTTCGCGGGCACGATAGTTTTCGTGTCGCCCGAAATTGATCCGGAAAGCCGCACCGTCAAAGCGCGCGTGTCCATGGAAAACCCGGCGGGCCTGATGAAATTCGGGATGTTTATTGACGCCGAGGTGGAAACCGGCCGTTATTCCGACGGGATCCTGCTCCCGTCGTCCGCCGTGCAAAACGGCCCGGACGGCCCGTTTGTTTTCGTTAAAAAACCGGGCGGCGAATTCATTCCCAGGCCGGTACAGGCCGGCGCGACGCGCGATGGTAAAACCGAAATAACCGGCGGCTTAAAACCGGGCGAGGAAGTTGTCGCGGAAGGCGCCTACCTGCTTAAATCCGAAATGCTGAAAAACCAGATCGAGGGAGATTAACGCCCATGCTCAACGCAATAGTGTCTTTTTCGGTGCGCCATCGGCTGGCCGTGCTGTGCGCCGCGCTGGCGGCGGCGGGCTGGGGCGCGATTGCGCTGAAAGCGCTGCCTGTGGACGCGTTCCCCGACGTGACTAACGTGCAGGTGGAAATAGTGGCCACGGCACAGGGCAAATCTCCGTTTGAGATTGAAAAATTCATTGCCTATCCGCTGGAAAACGCCTTGCGCGGCATTCCGGGCCTGA
>JAQVSV010000072.1 GCA_028700325.1 Elusimicrobiaceae bacterium
CCGCCGACGGCGTTGTGGCGGCTGCCGCCGCGAAAGAGCTGGAAACGCTGGTTGAAAGCCGCGGGTTTGATCTGGTGCTGATCGGGCCGGGGCTGGGGTGCTGTCCGGAAACGGCTGAATGCGTGCGCGGGTTCCTGAAAGGCTGCAATCTGCCCTCCGTTATTGACGCGGACGCGCTCAACGCCATTTCGCGCAGCCCCAAGCCGGAGAATTTTTTCGGCGGGACGGGGCCGGCCCGTATCCTCACGCCGCATATCGGCGAAGCGGAACGGCTCCTGAAAATTGACAGGGAAACGCTTAAAATTTTCCGGGAACAGTCCGCGCTGAAACTGGCGGATCTGGCGAACGGGGTAGGCGTTCTCAAGGATTTTGAAACAGCCATAGGCTCCGTGCAGGGCGCAGTCGCGCCACGCCGGGCCGCGCTTAACGTTTCAGGATCCTGCGAGCTGTCAAAAGGCGGTACCGGAGATGTGCTGGCGGGCATGGTGGCCGGGCTCTGGGCGCAATCAGGCAAGCTTAACGGTTTTACTCCCGAAACCGCGTTCGAATCGGCTTGCGCGGCGGTGTATCTGCATGGCGAGTGCGGAACGCTTGCCCGCCGCGAGATGACCGAATATTGCCTGCTGGCGGGCGAGCTGGCGGACTGGCTGCCCAAGGCGATACGCAAAACGCTGGTTGGCGAGTGACGCTGTTGTTTTAAGAGGGTGGCCTGCTGAAATATGCGGGCCGCCTCTTTTTATAAATTCCGCACAAGAAACCCACACGAAATTGCGCTTAACTCTCAATTTTGATTAACTCGTAAATCATTCCAACGTCCGACAGACCGCAATCACGCGGAGGAATGAAGCGCGCAGGCCCGCCCGCGGCAGCCGGTATGGGCGGCGGAAAACCTTTCACGGCGTAAGCCGGGGGGCAGTGACGGTAAAATTTTATTTTTTCTTTTCGCGCCGGGGCGGGATGTATTTTTTGTCAGGGTCCACGGGCGCGGCGAAGCGGCTGTTCCAGCTTGTGTCAAACATATCCTCCATCACCGAGGCGACCTCCGCGCCGGCAAGAATGATTGCGGCGTTGCGCGCCTGATAGAAATAGCTGCGTTCCCAGTTTGACGTGCTGATGAAGGAAATTTTTCCGTCTGCCGTGAAGTATTTGCAGTGTTCCACGCGCGCGAATTCCACGAACTCTTTTGAATACTGGCTTATCGCGGAAACTTTTACGCTGATGTTGGGCGTTTTGGCAAGCGTTTTGATTCTGGCGGCGGCATCGCCCGACATTGTCCAGTCCGCCACGATCAGCCGGATTTTCACGCCGCGCCCGGCGGCTCCCGCGAGCGCGTCGGTAAGCTCGGTCCACTGTTCTTTAGTTCCGTACGTTCTGGTTTTGAATGACATGACCTGGATTTTAATGTATTTTTCCGCTTTGTTTATGCCGTTGAGCAGTTCCGTGATTTCGCAATCCAGACCGTTCGGGTTAAGGCTTTGCGGGCCGAATGCGGGATAGACCTCGATTTGCTCGTCCGAGCCGGGCCAGACGAACCGGACCGGGTGAGCCCGGTTCACAGGATTTTTCGCCGCAGGCAGCCGTGAAGGAACGGCCGGGTTCTGTGCCAGCTGCCAGTCGAGGTTGAACACGTCCGTGAAATTGGCGGCTATTTCGGGAATTCTCAGCCGTACGCCCACTTCGTGGATCTGCTCCAGCGAGCGCCAGTCGAAGTTCTGGCTGCCGGCATACAGTTCTTTGCCGTCCACGACAAAATACTTGGCGTGCATTACGCCGCCGTTTATTTTATTGTAATCCACCGTGCGCAGCTGTATGCCCGGCACTTTTTTCAGCTCGTCGGGCGTGTCGGGCATTTTCCTGTAAAACACCGAGTCAACAAGTATCCGCACCTTCACGCCGCGCGCCGCGGCTGCTTTAAGCGCCGAGATGACGGTTTCCATGGCTGTGCCGGGCCGGCTGATTATATAGAACACGCCGATATCAATGCTGTCCTGCGCGGAATTGATCATTTCCAGCCACACCTGCGGCGCGCGCGCGGTCAGCGCCGACCCGTAATCGGTTTCCAGCGGCACGCTTTCTGTGATGACGGCGGCTGAGGTGAACAGGCTTTTATCGCCGTCCGCCCGCGCGGTTCGGGCCGCGCACAGGACCAGCGCGGCGGACAGCAGGATTATCAGTTTTTTCATAGGCGGTTTTTACCTGACGGGCTGACCCGGCGAAAATAATATTATATCCTTTACATGATGATAGATTTTACGGGTGGAAAACGCAAGGCCGAAGCGGACATCCTGTCCGGTATTTACCGGGCTGCGGCCAAAGGCAGAAAGCGGGAGGTGCTGCTGGGGCCGGGCGACGACTGCGCGGTTATTCGCGCGCTGAAGGAGCCGCTCGTCATTACCGTGGACGAAATGTGCGAGGGCACTCATTTTATCAACCCGCTCGCGCATCCCGCGCGCATCGCGGCGAAGCTGGTTGCCATGAACGTGAGCGATCTGGCGGCCATGGGCGCGGTGTCTCCGGTGTTCGCGCTTTGCACGCTGGCCATGCCCAGGGGCACGCCGGGCGCGTGGACGGGCCGGTTTACCGGCGCGCTCATCCGAGAATGCGCGCGCTATGAAATGCAGCTTGCGGGCGGCAATCTCGCCCGTGCTG
Organism: Elusimicrobiaceae bacterium; assembly: GCA_028700325.1. Taxonomy (NCBI): domain Bacteria; kingdom Pseudomonadati; phylum Elusimicrobiota; class Elusimicrobia; order Elusimicrobiales; family Elusimicrobiaceae; species Elusimicrobiaceae bacterium. The sequence goes on from JAQVSV010000072.1 coordinate 2,650, forward strand.
AAAAATTCCATTTTTCCCTTATAGCCGCCGGCGCGCTGAACGCGCCGGCGGTGCGGCGTACTGGCGCCCGGCCCGGAGATCTCATATGCGCGGTCGGCCGCGCCGGCGACGCGCACGCCGGGCTCGATATCCTTTTGGGCAAAACGCCCGTCCGCGGGTTTGCTTCCCTGTATGATTATTTCTGGCGGCCGCAGCCGCAGCTTGAGGCGGGCCGGCTAATCGGTCTGCACGGGCTTGCGACCGCCATGATGGATAATTCGGACGGGCTGTACAGCAGCGTCCGCACGCTGGCGCGCGACAGCGGGTGCGGCGCCGCCATCAAATTGCCGGAATCGGCTGGCAGTCCTGTTTTAAAGCGTTACTGCCGTTTGTATAATAAAGAATGGCGGCAATATGCGCTTTACGGCGGCGAGGATTACGGACTGGTGTTTACCGTTCCGCCCGCCCGCTTGAAACAGCTGCGACGGCTGTTGCCGGGCGCTTACCCGATCGGAGTGATGACGCGCGGAAAAAGGATACTGTGTGATATTGTGGAAGAAGAAGGATTCGAGCATTTTTAAATCCCGGTCGGAAGAGGATACCCGGCGGCTGGCGGCGTTTCTGGCGGAACTGCTGTCCGGCGGAGAAGTGATTTTTCTGCGCGGCCCGATAGGCGCCGGCAAAACCACGTTCGTGAAAGGCGTGGCGGAAGCGCTGGGAATGCCGGCCAGCCCGGTGAGCGCGAGCTTCTCGCTTTTGAAACAGTACCGCAACGGCGCCATGACGGTTTACCATATTGACCTGTTTCGTCTGAAATCGGCCGATATGGCCAATCTGGGCTTTGAGGAAATGCTGGAGAATGAAAAAGCCGTCATACTGGCCGAATGGCCCGATCCCATAGCCGATATGCTGCCCCGTGACAGGCTGGAAATATCGTTTGAACTGCTTAAAGGCGACGGCCGGCGCATAGCGGCGGAGTCGCACGGCGAGGTAAGCGGGCGGCTGCTTGATTCGCTGAAAAATTCTTTTGAGTAAGGTTCCCATGCCCGGAAACAGTGACAGCGGAAAAGCCGTGCTTGCCATAGATAGTTCAAACGCGCCTTTGCGGCTTGCGCTGGTTTGCGCGGGTCGGGTGCTGCGTGCGTCGCGCGCGGGTGTCAAGCAGGAGGAATATCTCTTTCCGGCGGTACTGGCGCTGCTGGGAAAAGCCGGGCTGAGGCTGCGCGATATCAGCCGCGTGTGCGTGTTGCGCGGGCCGGGCCGGTTTACTGGCCTGCGGATCGGGCTGACGTTTGCGGCGATGCTGCGCGAACTGAACGGAGCGTCGGTGCGTGCCGGCACGGTTTTCATGGCGCTGGCTTATCAGACGGCGCGGTCCGCAAGCTATTTGAAATGGAAAACCCTTCATGACGGCGGCAAAATCTGCGTAGTGCTGCATGCGTTCCGGAGCGAGTATTTCTGCCAGTTTATTAACGCGGACGGAACCCGCCTGAGCGCGTGTGGCGAGCCGCGCTGGCTCAACAGGGCGGAGCTGCTGGATTTCCTTGCCGGCGCGCAGTTTCCTTTTTACTGCGTGGGCCGTGCGGAATGTGGCGCCGCGCTCGGCACGGTGCTGCCGCGGGGCTATGCGCTCGCGCCGGAGAAGGACTGCCGGCTTGATCCCGCCGCGCTGGCGGAGTTCGCGGCTGGTCTGCCGGAAGCGGAAACGCCGGTCAGCCCGCTGTATCTCAAACCCGCGCGGTTTGAGCTGGCGGCACCCGGTTTATGACGGGCGCGGGTGTGACGGTTTGCCCTGCCCTGCCGGAAGATGTGCCGGGCATAACCGCGCTTGACCGCGCGGTCGTATTCGCCGGGCACTGGAGCGAACACGGATACCGGGAGCTTCTTGATAACAGGCTGGGCGTGCTGCTGAAGGCCGAACTGGACGGTGTGCTGGCCGGTTTTCTGGCCGGCCGCATTATTCCGCCTGAAGCGGAGCTGGACAATATTGCCGTGCCGGATTTTCTGCGGCGGCGCGGAGCGGGCCGCGCCCTGCTGGCTGAATTCATCAAGCAGGCACAGAAAGCCGGCTGCTCGGCGATTTTTCTGGAAGTGAATGAGCGCAACTCCGGCGCGCTCGAGTTTTATGGCCGGACTGGTTTCCGGTCAGTCGGACGCCGGCCGAAATTTTACTCCGGTATTGACGACGCGATCCTGATGAGGTGCGAGTGTGAATAAATTTTTGCGGATATTGCTGACCGCGGCGTGTGTTGCGGTGGCATGCCAGCGCCGCGCTTTGTGCGCAGCGGCTGACGAGCCGGAACTGATGCATGCTGCCAAGGGCGCGGAAATAGCGGTTTCCGCTCCGGCGCCGGTAGCGCCGGACGCCTATGCGCTGTATGTGGACGGCGTGCTCAAAGAAAGCGAAGGGAAGTACGGCGACGCGCTCGCGCTTTACGAGCAGGCCCTTGCGCTGGATCCCAAGGCTACGGAAGTGTATCGCGACGCGATCAAAGCCGCCATGCGCACCGGTAAAATGGATGTCGCGCAGCGCTGCATGACGGAGCTTTTAAAGCTCCAGCCCGACAATGCCGGCAATCTTGCACTTTCCGGCATGGTGAACTGGGGGCAGGGCCGCATTCCGGAAGCTGTTGCCGATTATGAAAAGGCGCTCTCGCTGGAGCCGGACAATAGCGACGCGCTTTACCAGCTGTCGCTGCTTGTGCGCGATTCCGAGCCGAAGCGTTCGCTTGAGTATCTTGTGAAATACTCCGAGCTTAACGACCAGGACAGGCCGCGTGTCTATTATGAAATAGCGGTGCTCAAACTGCGCCAGAATGACACCGCAGGCGCGGAGGAATATTTTAAAAAAGCGGCGGCCCTGAGCCCTGATTTTCTGCAGCCGCGCTACGCGCTCGGGCAGCTGTATGAAGTGCGCAACGCCACCGCCGCCGCGATTGCCGTTTATAAAGAGGTGCTCAAGGCTGATCCGAAGAACGATAAACTGAATGTCAGGGTAGGCGAGCTGTATCTGGCTCTGGACAAGGTGCCGGAGGCGGAAGCCTGTTTCCGGCGCGGCGTGGAAATTGATTCCGCCAATCCCACGGCCAATTACTGGCTTGCCGCTATCGCCGAGGAGCGCAAGGATTACGCGGCGGCGGCCGAATTTCTGCATAATTCGTCCGAATATGAGAAAACGCCTTCGCTGGCGCTGCGGCGCAGCCTTTATCTGACCCAGAATCATCAGGTGCGGGAAGCGGTGAACGTGCTGAATGACGCCTACGGGAAATGGCCGGAAGTTTCGGATATAGGGTATTTTTATGCGCTCGGGCTGACGGATCAAAAGCAGTATGAGAAGGCGTTTGAGGTGCTGGCCGGAATCTGTAAAAGGGAACCGGACAATCTTGACGCGCTTGTCCAGCTCGGCGTAACGGCCGAGCGGCTGAACCGGATGGATGTGATGGAACAGTCATTTGACGCCGTGCTTTCAACCCGGCCGCAGAACCCGATGGTGCTCAATTATTACGGTTATGCGCTGGCGGACCGGGGCCTTAAGCTCGGGCAGGCGCAGGAGTACGTGGAGAAAGCGCTCGCGCTGGAACCGGACAACGGAGCCTATCAGGACTCGCTTGGCTGGATCCAGTTCAAACGCGGTCAGTATCCGCAGGCGCTGGCCAGTATCCTCAAGGCGGCGCGCAACAGCCCCTACGACGCGGAAATCTGGGCGCATATGGGCGCGGTGTACAGCGTGCTCGGTTCTTCGGGCCCGGCCTGGCTGTCGTACCGGACGGCGTATGTGCTGGAGCCGGCTTTGCCGGATCTTCAGCGGAAAGCGCAGGACGAACTTGACCGCATCCCGAAACCGGAGCGAGGCGGCCTGTATCTGAAATATCTGGCGCAGACGCAAGGCGGCTACGAGAAATATTCCGCGCTCTGCAACGTGACGCTGGAAACCGGCGGATCCGGCGCGCAGTTTAAGGGGATTGTTGATTATGAGCCCGGCACGGGTGTTACGTTCAGCCTGACGGGGCCGATGTTTACGCCGGTATGGAAAGCGGAGATTTCTTCGGCCGGCGCGTTCCGTCACGATATGGCGGAAACCATGGGCGTTGAAAGCGAAAAGCTGGACGCGATCGCGCGCGGCATGATGAGGATTTTAAGCGATTATTACGGCGGCGCCATGTTTAGGGCGGCAGCCGGCAGGGGGGCGGAGTTCTCGTCCGGCTGGGGCGGTGTTTCCGTCGAAACCGGGGACTATGTGCTTGGTTTTTCCAAGCAGGGCGACACGCTCGACTCGGTGAAGTTTTCCGACGGAGGGGAAATTTCGCTGCTGCTTGGGGACTATGGCCGGTTCGGTTTGCATATGGTGCCTAAATATTTAGAGTTCAGGCGGTTCGGTTTCAAGGTGCGGGTCAGCGTCGTCAAGGATAATCCGTCTTTTTCGGATAATGGCGGCATTATTCCTAAATAACGTCTGGTTTGCCGTGCCGCCCGACCGGGTGGAATTTTTTCGCGGGTAATAAAATTGCATGGCAATTGCGTGCCGGGCAGGATTTTTTGTGATTATGCGCGGCGATCCGGTGAAAAGCGGCGGCAGGTCCGCGGCTGTTCGGGGGTGCGGGTTTGTTTTTTTTGTTGTTATAAAGAACGGCCCCGGCCTTTAAGGCCGGGGCCGTTCTTTAAAAACCTTGCGGTTTAAAGAGGCCGGATGTTAGCGGCTTTCGGGCCTTTGTCAGAAGAGGATTTTTCAAATTCGACTTCCTGTCCTTCTTCGAGGGATTTGTAGCCGTCACCCTGGATCTCGGAGAAATGCGCGAATAAATCCTGTGAACCGTCGTCAGGGGTGATGAACCCGTATCCTTTCTGATTGTTAAACCACTTTACTTTTCCTTTCATATTAATTGAGTCCTTTGAACCTTGTTCTTTAATTTTCAGGCCTTGCGGCCTTCCGGGAAGCTTCCGCTTCCTTGGATATATTATAGCATAAAAAAGCCCCGGCATTACAACCGGGGCTTTTTGCAAAGAAGATTCCGGGTTTACAGGGGTCTGATTCCGGCGGCCTTGGGGCCTTTGTCGGAAGCGGATTTTTCAAATTCGACTTCCTGACCTTCTTCGAGGGATTTATAGCCGTCGCCCTGGATCTCCGAGAAATGGGCGAACAAATCCTGCGAACCGTCGTCAGGAGTAATGAACCCGTATCCTTTCTGGTTGTTAAACCATTTTACTTTTCCTTTCATATTAATAACTACCTCTTCTATTTCAGTTAACAGACCCTTGGTCCGTTTGTGGAAAAATTATTGCATCCACATAAAAATGATATCAGTTTGCGCAAAAAAAAGCAAGTGCCGCCTGTCAGGAAAAATGCAGCGCGGTGAAAACGGAGAGGCCAAGCACCAGAAACTGCCCGTCCACAAGGGTTTCCGCGTGGATGGTTTTCGGTATCCGGTTGAAATAATACGCGCCGAAACAAAACAGCGTATACATGTTTCCAGCCAGCAGCGCCCACGCCAGCGTGCTGTGGTTTTCGTGCAGGGTCAGCGCCAGCAGCAGCCCGGTCACGCAAAGGGCGAGGGTCAAAAGAATATTTTTTGTCAGCTTGTCCCCGAACGCTTTGTACAGGTGTTCCTTTCCTATTATAAGGTCTGTTTTCACGGAGCTTATGCCCAGCATGACCGAACGCATGAATACCACAAGCGCGGCGTAAAGCGCGGCGAACAATTCGGCTTTTGAAAACGGAATCTCGTAAAACAAGGCGGGAATGACCACTGTCACCGCCGCCCAGCCCAAGGCGGTCGCAATGTCTTTTGAGCCGGGCAGTTCGTCCTCGCCTTTGCTGGCGAAGTGCCGGAAGGGATACAAAAGCCCCAGCAATGAAACCGTCAGCATTACCGCAAAAACTTTCCAGCCCAGCAGGGCGGCGGCAATAAGCGCGAGCGCACCCGCCACGAACCCTGCGGAAAGCATAAGTTTGCGGTGGGTGCCGTAAAGCAGCATCTTGATGTTGTCCGACGATCCGACTCCTTTTTCTGCTGCCCGGTTGACGATATGCATGCTCAGGACGTACAGGCCCGTCATCCACAGCAGCAGCGGATTAAGCGTCAGGTTCTGAATGCCGGCGCAGGCGTATTCCAGCGCCACTGCCGACAAGGCGGTGTACGCGCAGGAGTAAATGATTATCCGCCACGCCTGTTCCAGCCGGTCGCGGCTGGTTTGCCCCAGTGTCCGGCGCATGTCGCGCGCGCGGGAAAGCACCCGGTCGGTCATCCAGCTGGGGGTGGACGCGCCTGCGGTTATGCCAATGCGGGTCGCCTTCCTGATAAGTTCGGCAGTCAGCTCATCTTCCGATTCCACATGCACCGCGTTCGGGCACAGCCGCGCGCAGATTTCCGCCAGCCGGGCGGTGTTGGCGCTGTGTTTTCCGCCGACAACGACCATCAGGTCAACGCTTTTTGAAAGTTCGACTATTTCCCGCTGCCTGTCCTTTGTGGGCTGGCAGATGGTGTTTGAAATTACGCAGTCGCCGGATCGCGCGCGGATTTTTTCCGCCGCGGACAGGAAAACGCTTTCTTCCTTCGTGGTCTGCGAAACGACATTGACTCTTTCAAATTCCGGCAGCGCAGCCGCCTCTTCCGGCCCGGAAACAACCACGCCGCGCCCTTTGGCGTAGCCTAAAAGACCGGTCACTTCGGCGTGTCCGGCATCGCCCACGATAACGGTGTCGTATCCTTTATCCGCGTATTCGGCTATCACGCGGTGCACGCGTTTGACGAGCGGACAGGTGGCGTCAACAACTTCCATCCCGAAGGCGCGCACTTCAGCCTCGAATGCCGGCGTAATGCCGTGCGCGCGCAGCACTATCACGCCCGACCGGCTGGTTATTTCGGAAAGCGATTCTATGGAGCGGATGTTTTTTTCCTCAAGCGTCGCTATGACCTGCCTGTTATGGATGAGCGGGCCCAGCGTATAAATGGGATTGCGGCCTTTCTGGGCCAGCTCCAGCACGCAGTCTATCGCTTTTTTCACTCCGGGACAGAAGCCGGCGGTTTTGGCAAGTGTCACGCCGAGGTCTTTTGGAGTCATATCATCAGCTCCGGCATATTATATTGAGATCGGGCAGATCTGATATATTTTAGTAAATTCCGGTTAGATTTTATTGCTCCCGGATTAAACTTTGTTTTGACAGCTGAAACAGTTTAATTGTGTGCTATAATATCCAAGGCGTGGGGTAGCAGCCGCTGACGGCAGCGGGCTTGCATATTGATTCGGTTGTTGAAAAAAGTATTTTCCGTATCAAAAAAACGATTCGGACAGCCGGAATTTTATTCGGACGGGGACCGACAAGCGGAGATTTTATGCCTACAGTTCTTATAGTTGACGATGCCTTGTTTATGCGGAAGGTGCTTGGCGACATATATAGTGGTCGGGTTTGTCTAGACCAATATCAGGCTCTTGCTAAGGTGATAAAATTCATCCTACATGCTTCGCTTCTTTTTTCCGTCCGCGCCGCTTCGCCGAAATATACTTCAGCCGGTTTCCT
>JAQVSV010000073.1 GCA_028700325.1 Elusimicrobiaceae bacterium
ATCACTTTGGAGATATCGAACGGCACGTCAATGTAATGGTCGGAAAAATCCCTGTTCTGCTCCGGATCCAGAACCTCAAGCAACGCGGCCGACGGGTCACCCCGCCAGTCCATGCCCATTTTGTCTATCTCGTCGAGCAGAAACACCGGGTTATTGGTTTTGACTTTCGCGATATTCTGCATGATGCGGCCCGGCAGCGAGCCGATATAGGTGCGCCGGTGCCCGCGGATTTCGCTTTCGTCCCGCACCCCGCCGAGCGATACCCGCACGAATTTCCGCCCGATCGCGCGCGCGATGGATTTGGCGAGCGATGTTTTGCCCACGCCCGGAGGCCCCACAAAACACAGCACCGGCCCGCGCAGTTCGCCGGTGAGTTTCGTCACCGCGATATACTCGAGCACCCGTTCCTTCGGCTTTTGCAGGCCGTAATGGTCGTCGTCAAGAATCTTTTTCGCTTTCTTTATTTCGAGAATGTCTTCCGTGCTTTTGTCCCACGGCAGGTTGATCAGCCAGTCAAGGTAGCTTTTCGACACCGTGGCTTCCGGCGAAAACGGCGCCATCTTGTCCAGCCGGTCCAGCTCCTTTGTGGCGGCTTCGGCGGCTTCCGCGCTCAGCTTGTTGGCTTTGATCGCCTCGCGCATTTCGTCGAGTTCCTTATGAAAATCATCTTTCTGGTTCAGTTCTTTCTGGATCGCCTTGAGCTGCTCGTTAAGGTAATACTCTTTCTGCGACTGCTCGATTTTGCCGCGCACTTCGGAATGGATCTTCTCCTCGATCGAAAGGATTTCCACTTCGCTGGCCAGTATCTCGACCAGTTTCTCAAGCCTCAGCTTCGGGTCCGGCTGTTCCAGCAGTTCCTGCCGGTCCGCGCTTTTGATGACTATATTGGAAGCGATAGTGTCGGCCAGTTTGGAAGGGTCCGCCGTCTGGCGGAAAAACGAAACCGCCTCCACCCCGATCCGCCGCGACACTTTGGCGTACTGCTCAAACGAGTCCAGCGCCTGGCGCATAAGCGCCTCGGTCTGGGGAGTTACAGAATATTTCGCTTCCGGGTACTCCACTTGCGCGTACCAGGACTTGGCGGCGTCGTCAAAATAGATATCGAGCGCCTTGGCCCGCGTTACGCCCTGCAGAAACACCTTGATGGACCCGTCGGGCATTTTAAGCGACTGCGCTATCGTGCTCACCACGCCGTAATGATACAGATCCTCCGGCTGAGGCTCGTCGTTCAGCGGGTCCTTCTGGGTAACCGCCAGAATGTGCTTGTCCTTTTTAAGGCCCGCCTCGATCGCGTTCACCGATTTCTCACGGTCAACAGAAAGCGGCAGCGCCATTCCGGGAAACATAACCACGTCACGAATAGTCACCACCGGCAGGTTTTCAGGCAGTTCCGGCGCGGGGACGGGTTCGCGCCCGTCTTGCGTTTTGGGAGTGATGTTTATCTTCATTTTCACTTTTTCAGTTTCAGAACTTCGTCAATGATGCCGTAATCCTTGGCTTCCTGGGCGGACATGTAATAATTGCGCTCGCTGTCCGCGCGGATCTGGGCCGCGGTCTGACCCGTATGGTGCGCCAGAATGTCAAGCAGGCCCTCTTTCGTGCGCATGAGTTCCTTGCTCTCTATTTCAATATCCGTCACCTGCCCGGAAATGCCGTGGCCCCAGATCAGCGGCTGGTGGATCATGATGCGCGAGTGCGGCAGCGCATACCGCTTGCCTTTGGAACCGGCCGCCAGCAGCACCGCGCCGAACGACATGGCCATGCCCATGCAGATCGTAGTAATGGGGGCTTTGATGTACTGCATGGTGTCATACACCGCCAGACCCGCCGTCACCAGCCCGCCGGGCGAGTTGATGTAGAGGTTGATCTCCTGCTCGGAATCCTCCGCGTCGAGATACAGCAGCTGCGAAATGATGAGGTTGGCGGTTTCGGTGCTTACGTCGCCGTCGGGGCCGCCCACGAACACGATCCTGTCCTTGAGCAGGCGGGAGAAAATGTCATAGCCGACCATCGAACCGTTGCTTTTTTCAATAATTGTGGGTACCAGCATATTATTTGGCCTCCGTGATTTTCGCGTTCTGCTTGAGATACTCTATCACCTTGCGCTCGGTCAGCGTGATGAGCACGTCCGGGCGGCGCGCGCTGAAAAACTCGCGGGTTTTCTTCTTCTCGTCGTCGTTGCGGGCCAGCTCCAGATTGCGGTTCAGTTCGGCCTCGAAATCAGCCTCCGCGGCCACCAGATTTTCCTTCCGCGCGATCGCATGGATCAGGTACCCCACTTTTATGTCGCGTTCGGAGTTGGGACGTATTTTTTCGCTCAGGTTCTTTTTCTGCGCGTCCGGCATTTTGTAGTCGGCATTGCCGAACATCTGGGCCGAAAACCGCTTCAGCGACGATTCCACATGGTGCTCCAGCAGGCTTTTGGGTATGGCAAACTCGTTCTCGTTAAGCAGATGATCCTCTATCTGGCGGACCACGTCGCTCTCGCTTTTGGCTTCCGCGTCTTTTTTCAGCGACTCCACGATCCGCTCGCGCAGCGCGGCCACCGTGTCAAAACCCATTTTCCTGGCGAACTCGTCGTTAAGCTCGGGCAGCACTTTCTTTTTGATCTCGGTTACGGTGACGGACACTTTCACTTTCCCCGTCCCCGCGACTTCCGTCTCAAACTCGCGCACGTCGCCTTTCTTCGCTCCGGCGACCGCTTCGGCCATGCCGGCTATCGTCTGCGGAGCCGACATGTCAATCATTTCGCCGTCGGATGAAAAACCCTTGACCGGCGCGCCGTCCTTCGTGCCGGCATAGCTTACGATCACGAAATGGCTGCCGCCCGCTTCCTCGCCGTCCACCGCTTCCAGATGCGAATTGTACTCCAGCATCTGGCTGATTTCGGCGTCCGCCGCGCTGTCGTCAACCTTCGGAGCGGTGCGTTTCACTTTCGCGCCGGTGTATTTTTTCGGCTCGACGGTGGGGGAAACCTCGACTTCCAGTTCCATGGAAAGCGGCTTGTGTTCGTCAAAATCCAGTTTTCTGATGACCGGAGTGACAACCGGGTTCAGTTTTTCCGATTCCAGCGCCAGATCAACGCTTTTTCGGACCGCTATGTCGAGCGCCTGCTCTTTTATCGCGCCGCTGTAATGCTGCTTAAGCATCGCAAGAGGGGCCTTGCCCTGCCTGAAACCCGGCACGCGCGCCTTGGCCTGCACACGCACAAGCGCGTCCTGGAATGACTCGCTGGTCAGTTCCTCTGCGGCGGTAATCGCCAGTTCGATGGTGCAGCCTTCTTCTTTAAGCCGTTTCACTTTGACGGTCTGTGTTTTTGTCGCGGTCATGTCAGCCTGCCTCCTGAAGTAATGATAGAGATTGAGTTTTCTGGACGGGACGGGACTCGAACCCGTACGCATATGCATACGGTCCTAAGCCGTACGCGTCTACCAATTCCGCCACCCGTCCATAAAAAAACAGCCGGAAACCTGTTTCACTGCGGGCTCGCGCCCCGGTTTCCGGATGTTGTAAATCTGCCTTGGGCCATACGGGACTCGAACCTGTAACCTTACGCTTAAGAGGCGTCTGCTCTACCATTGAGCTAATGGCCCGTGCTTCTGTACAGCCAGTATACAAAAAATCCGGAAAAGCCGCAAGTTTCCAGCCCGTGCGAGGGCAGTGCATGCGGCTATGTTAATATTAGCATATTTTCGCCGGGCACGCGCGGGCTTCGCGCGGCAGAAACGAGAGCAGTTTAACCGCCCCCGGAGCTTATTTGCATACGCTTATCAGGCTCGGTCAGCGGCGGGGCTTCGCGCGGAGGTATCTTCTGTTTCCACCCTGCGTGAAGTCGCGCGCGGTGCCTGCGGCCGGATATTTCCATTTCATATCACGGTCACGACTCTCCGCGCGGACAGGCCGGCATTATTTGCCGCCGTCGAAAAGAACCGCGCGGGGCGCGGTTTTTGCGTCATTATACCGCCTGGTTTCCCCGGCCGTAAGGGCGCGGGCGGTGCCCGCGTCAAGATGCGCCTTGATCTTTTTGAGGATCTGCGCCCGCGTGCCCGGCTTTACGGGCCAGTTCCGCGCGTAAGCGTCAATACCGTCATAAGCGACATCCTTTACCTCGGCTATCCGCCAGGCCCAGTAGAGCGCCTCCAGATCCATGATGCCGCGTTCTATACCGTCGGTGGCGGACAGTTTGTCGGCGCTGAACCGCGCCGGAGCCGCCGTACTGGCAGCAACCGCCGCTTCGGATGACACCGCAACACTCTCCTCCGCCGCAAAACCCGCTCCGCAAAACATTAAAACCGCGATACCGGCCAAATACCCGAATTTCATAACCTTCCTCCCCTGCCATGTTCTGAAAACACACCCGGACAGCAACACCACAATGGCAAAAAACCATTTGATTTCAATATTGCCTTTCATAGGCATCCGCTCCTGCTGGTATTTTAGCATAACCCGCCGGCACTGCAAGCGGTTAAACAGCGGCTCTGCCGAAATCAGTCACCAGCGCGACCGCGCCTGCGCGGCCCGCCAGTTCGCCCTGCGTATAAGGGCGGGACGGCAGGGTTTCAAGATCCAGTTTCGCGGCTGTTTCGTCCAGCCGGACAAAAGAAAAACCCCGCCCGCGCCACGCCGCTGTCAGTTCCTTGAAAAAGGGCAGATAAGCCGAGCCTTCGGCCTCGGTATGCAGAGTATAAACATTGAGCCTGTCACGCCCCGGCAGGCTGGCGAGCGAGGAAAGCGCGAAAGCGCGGTCAGCGCCGTCCCACGCGAGTATTTCATCGAGTGTCGGCAAAGTGGTGGGAATTTCCGGGATGGCAAGCGCCACATTCTCAAGCGACGGCAGCGCCGGCTCCGGCCCGCGCCCGATTGACAGGTATTTAAAGCCTTTTTTCCCGAGCGCTTCAAGCGCTTTGACGTTGATTTTCCACGCGGGCGCGGCGAACCCGGCGGGATCCGCGCCGTAAATATCGCGGTAGACTTTTATCGCGCGGTCGAGTTCCTGATTGATTTCCGCCGGGCTCAAGCCGTCCAGCCCGTCCTGCCACCGGACATGGCTCCACGCGTGAACCCCGGCCTCGTGACCTTCCGCCGTAATCCGCCTTGCCAGTTCGGGAAACCCCGCGCCGACAAGCGGAGCCGGCAGCACGGTGCCGTAGAGCATGGTTTTAAACCCGTACAGCCTGGCCGCGTTGGTGCGGAACATCTTTTTCAGAAAACCTTTCTTCGTAAAAATCCGGCGCACGGCCTTGCCGCTTTCGTCCGGCCCGAACGAAACGTAAAACGAAGCCTTTATGCCCTGCTCCCTGAAAAAATCCAGCAGGGCGGGCAGCCCGTTTTTCAGGCCCTCGCGGGTATCAATATCCACTTTCAAGGCGATCATGAGTTACCCCTGAAAAACCGGCGCGCCGCTGTCAGAACGGCGCGCCGGCGAAGAATTGCGGAAAACGGAACGCCGGTCAGAGAGCCTCGGCGTTGTCTTCCAGTTCCGCGTCGGGCGTGCGGCGGTACAGATCCAGATAGAAATCAACTGTCTTGCGGATCGCGGTTTCGAAATCCACCTGCGGCTCCCAGCCCAGGATCCGCTTGGCCTTGGCTACTGACGGCTTGCGCCGTTCCATGTCCTGATAATCCTTGCCGTAGAAATTCTCCTGGCTGACCATTTCGATGCGCGGGGCAGGCAGATTGGCCGGCTTGAGCGGATGCGCGTTGTAAACTTTCACCAGCGTTTCAGCCAGCTCCAGAATTGACTTGTCCGCGTCAGGATTGCCGAAATTGAAGATCTCGCCGTAATGATCTTTGCCCTGATGCCCGATGATTCGCACCAGCCCGTCCACCCCGTCCGACACATAGGTGAAACACCGCCGCTGGGAACCGCCGTTAACAATCTGGAGCGGCTTGCCGCGCAGGATATCCCACAAAAACTGGGTCAGCACCCGCGAAGAACCTTCCTTGGCGGCGTTAAGGCCGTCAAGCCCGGGGCCGATCCAGTTAAAAGGCCGGAAAATCGTAAAACGCAGGCCGGAATGCTGGCCGTAGGCCCAGATAACCCGGTCGAGCAGCTGTTTGGAAACGCTGTAGATCCACCGCTGGCTGTGGATGGGCCCGACGATAAGGTTGGACGTGTCTTCGTTGAATTCCGGGTCGGCGCACATGCCGTAAATCTCGGAAGTGGAGGGGAACACGATGTGTTTTTTATGCGCCACGCAATAGCGCACGATTTTGAGGTTTTCCTCGAAATCCAGATTGAAAACCCGCAACGGATCCTTCACATAAACCTTGGGAGTGGCTATAGCCACAAGCGGCAGCACGATGTCGCACTTCTTGACGTGATACTCGATCCATTCGCGGTGAATGGAAATGTCGCCCTCGGCGAAGTGAAACCGTTTCTCGCCCAGCATGGGCCTGACGCGGTCGTCGGCTATGTCCATTCCGTAAACTTCCCAGTCGGTTTTCTCCACAATAGCGCGGGTAAGATGATGTCCGATAAAACCGTTCACGCCTAAGATCAGTACCTTCATTTGGCTTCGCTCCTTGCGGTGATTAAATCGCCGGGCCTGAGATTGTATTTTGCTGCAAATTCCTGCGCCGGCAGTTCCGGCCCGTTTTCCCATTGTAGTATTTTTGGAACCAAAATGCCTTCGCCGCATCGCACGCTCGGCGGATTGACCGACAAAACCGAACCCGGAACCGCGCCGTCCGGCGCGGCGCAGTCAGCCGGCGGCTCCGTTTTCCAGATAAACAGTCTGCCCCGTTGCCCGCAGTCGCAAAACGCGCCGGGATAGGGATGCGCCACAGCGCGGACAAGATTGTGGATTTTCAGCGCGGGCCACGCCCAGTCAATCGCCCCGTCCTGCGGCGTGCGCCCGCCAAACACCGTAGCCTCGCTGTCGTCCTGCGGGGTTTCGGTGTGGCGGCCCGTTTTCATGGCGCGCAGCGGCCCCGCGATGAAACCCGGCAGGGCGGCGGCAAAACTGGCGTAGAGATCGCGCACGTCGTCCGCCGGCCCGATCGGCACTTTCACCTGCGAGACGATATTGCCCGCATCCGCGCTTCTGACCATGCGGTGCAGCGTCAGCCCGGTATAACTTTCGCCGTTTGCCAGCGCCCAGTTGGCCGGGCAGCGGCCCCGGTATTTCGGCAGGTAAGACGGATGCAGATTGTACGCGCCCTCCGGCGCGAGCGCGAGAATGTCCGAATGGATCATTTTCCTGAACATGCAGGAAAACATTATGTCCGGTTTGAGCGCGGCGATCCGGTCATGCCAGTCATCCCTTTTGAAGGTATCCGTTTCGTAAACCGGGATATCGTGTTCTCTTGCCAGTCCGGCGACAGAACGGAACCAGATTTCCTCGCCCGGATTGTCCGGGTGGGTTATTACGGCCGCCACCTCATACCTGGCCTTAAGCACTTCCTCAAGGCAGATATACCCCAGTTCCTGATAAGCGAAAATTATTGCACGCATGTTTATTTCTCCTCTTTTCCGGAATGCACATGGCGGATCACGAATCGCGGACGGCGGCGCACTTCCATGTAAATGCGCCCGATATATTCACCCACCACGCCCAGCGCAAGCAGCTGAAGCCCCACAAACACGAACAGAATGGCGAACAGGGTGAACATGCCCTCGGCTTCCGGGCCTATGATCAGCCGGCGAATGAACAGGAAAACCGCGAACGCCAGTCCGCCCAGCGAAACAAATACTCCGGCAAGCCCGACCGCCTGTATCGGCAGCAGAGAAAACCCGGTCATCAGATCGAAATTAAGCCGCAAAAGCCGTATAAGCCCGTACTTGGATTCGCCGCGCGCGCGGGCCGCGTGCGCAACAGGAATTTCCGCCACCCGCCGCGCGAACGAATTGGCCAGCGCGGGGATATAGGTGTTCACTTCCGGGCACTGCACAAGCTGGTCCACTATAGAACGGTCGTAGGCGCGCAGCATGCATCCATAGTCCTTGAGCTTCACTCCGAAAAGATGCGCGCTGAGAGAATTAAGAACCCGGGAGGGAATTTTGCGCAGGATATTATCGTCCCGGTCCTGACGCCAGCCGCCAACAGCCTCGTAACCCTCGCGCACCTTGGCGACCAGTTTGGGAATTTCCTCGGGCGGGTTCTGCAGGTCGGCGTCGAGCGTGACCACCACCTCGCCGGCACTCGCTTCCATGCCGGCCATAACCGCGGCATGCTGGCCGAAATTGCGCGAGAACTCGACCACCCTGACGGTATTGTCTTTCGCGGCATAGCCGGTGAGCAGTTCCAGGGAATTGTCGCTGCTGCCGTCGTCAACAAAAATTATTTCGAAGGTGTCGCCCATTGCGGCAAGCGCGACCCTGAGGCGGCGGTACAGCTCTTCAATGTTCTCCTGCTCGTTATAAACCGGAATTACAACGGAAACGGCAATTTCGCTTGGCATCGGTATTCCTTTATTTATTAAGGTGCCGCGCAAGGACGCACTTGACGGCTTTGACAACGTCTTCCGCGTCCCGGTCGGTCATTTTCGGAAAAAGCGGCAGCGACACTATCCGCCGGCCCGCGTATTCCGCTTTCGGAAACATGCCCTGCCTGAACCCCAGCCGCCGGTACAGCGGGTGTTCATGGATCGCGCGGTAGTGCAGGCCGGTGCCTATGTTAAGGGCTTTAAGCTCGTTCATGAAATCCGCGCGCGTGATATCAAGTTTTTCGGTTTTCACAAGCGGGCAGAACAGGTGCCAGGCGTGTTTGTGCGCGTAGGCGGGCAGCCGGGGAATGTGCAATTCTTCAACATCCGCCAGTTCGCGCTTGTAATACGCGGCGATGGCGGCTCGGCGCGCGTTGAACCGGTCGAGTTTTTTGAGCTGATGAATGCCGATCGCGGCCTGAAGATCAAGCATGTTGTATTTGAAGCCGGCTTCAACCACGTCATAGTCCTGCACCACCCGGTCGGGGTAACCGGTCCACGAAGTCTTGTCTATTCCGTGAAAGCCCAGTATGGCAAGCGGCTTGAGATATTTCCCGTCGGCAAACGACACCAGCCCGCCCTCGCCGGTGGTCATGTTTTTGTTGGGATGGAACGAAAAAACCGTCATCTCGCTGAGCGCGCCGAGCTTGCGGCCCTTGTATTCCGCGCCGACCGCGTGGGCGGCGTCCTCGATGACCACGGCGCCGTATTTGCGGGCGACCGCGCTGATCTGGTCCAGATCGCAGGGCAGACCCGCGAAATGCACCGGAATGACCGCTTTGGTGTTGGGCCCGGCGGCTTCCGCCAGCCTGACCGGATCCATGTTATAGGTATCGGGATCAATATCGCAGAAAACCGGTTTCGCGCCGACGTGCAGCGTGGTGTTGGCTGTGGCGGTGAAAGTAAGCGGTGAAGTGATAACCTCGTCAAAGGGCTTGAGGCCGATCGCCGCCTGCGCGATATGCAGCCCCGCCGTTGCGGAATTGAGCGCCACGCCGTGCGGCGCGTTTACATAAGCCAGAAAATCCCTTGTGAACTTTTCCACTTTCGGCCCCGTGGTCAGCCAGCCCGACAGCAGCGACTGGCGCACTTCGGCCGCTTCCTCCTCGCCCAGATCCGGCGTGGAAAAAGGCAGAAAGGCGGTTCTTCCCGGTTCAGTCAAAGTCATGATTTCACCCTCCAGGGTTTATTGGACAGAAGAAGCAGTTTGCCGGGCAGGCCCGGCGCAAGATAAAGCGGTTTGCCGGCGGCTGACATCAGCTCCTTAAGCCGGTCGGGCCGGAGCACCACATATACGCGCGGCTCGGCTTTGAGCAGGGCGTACACGTCCTCAAGCGGCGGAAAATTTTCCCGCGCATGAGTGTCGTGCGCCGCGCCGAAAGCAAGCTCGCCCTGCGAACCGAACACCTGCACCCGCCGGCCCGTGTAAAAGGTGAGGCTTTGCATGTTGCGTTCCCAGAACGCGTCGAACGAAATGATTTTCTCGCCCGGCTGATGCTCGGCCATGATCATCCGCGCCATCTCCTTGCGGCATTAATGCAAAATTTCCAGAATACGCCCATGATGTAGAGATAGGAGGAAA
>JAQVSV010000074.1 GCA_028700325.1 Elusimicrobiaceae bacterium
CGCCGGATTACGGGCTGGGCGCCGGTGACCAGCCGCAGCTGGAGCGGATTGCCTCCGCCAAGTTCGGTGCCGTTGAACGCAATACCGGGGTCGCGCCTCCGGACCTGCTGGCGATAATCGCCTCCACCGCGGCTCCGGTAACGGTGCCGGACTGGAAACGGCAGGCGGAGATAAAGGTGTCTTCGGCCGGACTGTCGGAACTGACGCTCACTCCGGCGGTGATGTCGCTTGCCCGGCCGGACCTGAACGATATCCGCATCGTTTCCGGCGCCGTGCAGATTCCTTATGTTTTTGGCGAGCCCCGCCGCATTGAAACGGTTGTGACGCCCGTCGCCGAAACCAAAAACGGCGTTACCGTGTTCAAAGTGGAATTTCCGTACGCCAACGTGCCGATGAAAACGCTCGCGTTCAGAACCGGCGAAACCGTGGCGTTCAGCCGCGCGGTGCGGCTTTACAGTTCCGCCCGGGACCGGCGCGGCGCGGTTTCGCGCGCCATGCTGGAGTCGCGGGTGTGGAATTACAACCCGGAAGAAATGAACTGCCAGCTTGTGTTTTCTCTGCCCGGTCAATCGTCCGGCGAACCCTTTTTCATGGAAATTGATAACGGCAGCAACGGCCCTGTTTCCATTACCAGCGCGGCTGTTGTTTATGAGCTTGCGGCCCTGATTTTCAGGGCCGAGCCCGGCGCTTTGAGCCTGCTGTATTCCAATTCCCACGCCGCGGCTCCGCAGTATGACATGCAGATGTTCCGCGACCGGCTGCTTAATGCCGACACCAATCCGGCGGAACTGTCCGGCGCGGATTCGGCGGTTGCCGCGGCACTTCTTTCCCGGTCGGAAAAAGTCCTGCTGGGCTTGCTGCTTGCCGCCGTGGCTGCCGGGCTTGCATGGGCGGTTGCCAGAGCGCTTCCCAAAGAAAGACCGAAGGGGGGCGCCGCATAATCAGAGAATTGTGTTTTCAGCGAAAAGCCCCCGCCAAATCGGGGGCTTTTCAAGAGTTGATTAAAATTTGAGTCAAGTAACATTTCGGGTGGGGTTTTTTAACAGAACAGACAGTTGAAAGCGGTCTTGTATTCCGGCGGGGCAGGTTTTGACGGTGGTTTTTACAGGAACAGGCAGCCGGAGCTATTTCGCCATGACTGTCCACAAAAACGGCACCACTTCTATGGCGATGAGGATAATGACGATGATCTCCAGCCAGTGGCTGCGCCGGGTGTTCACTTCGCCCGACAGCAGTTTCGACAGCTCCGACAGGGTTGCCATTTTCCGGTCCACGCTCTGCCGCCAGTCCTGGAACCGGAATTTTTTCGTGGCGGTGCGGAAAACTTTCGCCAGATAAAAATCGCCCACGGTTTTAAGCGAGTTCTCCACCCGTTCCAGCAATTCCGAAAAATCTATGTATTTACGGCCCGCGTCTTCGCTGGCGCGGGCGTAAAATTCAGTCATTATGCCGCCGCGCAGTGTTTCGATGGAGTCATAAAGCGCGTCGAGCTTGTTGCCCAGAATGTAATCGTAGTAACGCAGTTCAAGCAGGTGAGTGAGGCTGAATTCGATAATGTCGGCCACGTCCATTTCGCCGTCCGGCTCGATCAGCAGCGCGCTGTTCCAGTCAATAACCGCCATATCGTGGCGGCTGTACTGGAGCGCCTCGTCCATGATGAAACCGCGGGTCCGGTCGGACAGGTCTTCTCTCGTTTCCGCCAGTACCAGTTCCGGTACGTTGGCTTTGTCAAGCAGTTCCTGCGGCGAGTCGGCGCCGGTGAAGCGCTCGATGAAATAGGTGATGTAGTCTTCCGGCGTTTTCCAGTCGGAAGTGCCTTTGATGGCGGGAGCTATTTTCTCGGTTATCCTGTCTTTAAAACCTGCCGCGATGCCGTTGATCGCCGGCGAATTTTCAATCGCCGCCGCCAGTTCCACCAGTTCATTCCACGGTGAATCTTCCGGTATCGGTATCCGCAGCATTACCGAAACAACCCCGTAATTCCAGATTTTGGCCGACACGTCGCAGATATAGCCGGTTTCGGCCAGCGTAAGCGGAGTCTGGCCGAGCGAAATTTTCAGGGGCGCGTCCTGCATGATGACCGCGTTGCGCCTGTCCGAAAGAAACTGTGCGCGGCTTCTGGTTGAATAGTCGGCAAGGCACGCTTCGGTCCTGGCGAGCGCGATTTCCTCTCCCACATCAAAAACGCGGTAAACCAGCACCGCGCCTTTTTGTATCCGCACCGCTGAATCGTTCATGTTTCCGCTCCGTTGCGCGCAATACGGACGCACAACTATATTATATAATTATCCAAATTACCGGAGTCAATATAATGAACTGCAAAAAGATGTTTCACCGGGCGGCGATATTTCTGACGGCGTGCTGTGCCGCGCCAGCGTACGCGGGCGGAGTGATGAAATGGGCGGAAACCGATGTGCGGCTTGAGCCTGACGGCAGGGCCCGCGTCACCTATGCCGTACGCTGGGATCCGCAGGGTTACAACCTGCACGGTTTTTATTTCGAGGGTTATCAGGAAACGCCTCGGTTTGACCATTCCTCGGCGCTGACGGCAAGCGGGCGCAGTTTCCCGCTTTCAATCACGGCCGTCACGCCCCGGAAAACGGACATAGTGCTGGCTGACGGGGCCGCCGTGTCGGACGAGGAACTGACCTATGTTTTCGGCTATACCGCCGATTTCGAGGCAAGCGGCAATGTTACCCGGACAATGGCGGACGGAAAGCAACTGGCTGTTTTCAACTGGGCGCCGGTCCAGTGGGACGGCGCGCTGGAGCATATAGCCGTCAAGGTGCATTTTCCGGCGCGGGCGCCCGCCGGGGTGGACAAGCGGTTTCTCGACGGCATTTCGTTCATGACCGAGCAGTTCGTGAATGAACGCTATCTGATTGATTATTCCACCGATTCCGAAAGCAACCTGACGGTTCTGTTTTACAAAAAAGACGTGCCCGCCAGATACCACGCCCAGATTCAGCTCTATCTCAACGCCGATCTGTTCAGCCTGAAAACAATGGCGCGGGGCGGAATCTTCAAAGGCGTGCCGGACGGCTATGTTCCGGCTGTGGAGAACTATTTTTTCAACCGGCTGCTGCCCGGGTCCGTTCTGTCGCAGTACCCGGCCACCTTCCAGAAAACCGCGCTCTGGTTTACGCTGATCGTTTTTATAATCGCGCCGCTGGTGATAATCCGGCTGAAACAGCATTCGATGATGCGGGCCTGCGCCGAGATCAACAATTTGAACTGGACGGCTGACGACTGGACGCCACCGAAGCTCCAGTCCGGCACCTTCCGCAAGGCGGGCAAAGTCTGCGACATTCTTACGCCGGTCGAGGCGGGCGTGCTGCTGGACCTGCCGGTAGCGGGCGTTATCGCGCTTATGGCGGGCAATCTCGAACGCAAGGGTGCGCTTTCCATCCTGAATACGGATCCGCCCGTCCTGAATGTGATTCACGGCGGCGCGGTTGTGGAAGACCCTTATGAAAAGCTGCTGCTGTCTTCCATTTCGTCCGACGGGCGGCTTGACCAGCGTTCCATAACGGGCATAATAAGCGCCGTCGCCGCGGGGATGGAGCAGAAAATGTGGGACTGCGACGTGGAAGCCACCCGCCGTTATTACGGTGAACTCCTGGAAGCGGATAAGCCGGTGGAGCGTGATCCGTCCGATTCCGGTTACTATTACAGCCATTACCGCGTGCGCCGCGGCGGCGGGCATGTTCCTGTGGCGGCTGTCGAGCGGACTATTAACGCCAGCGCGCCGGATACGGTCAAGCCGCTGTCGGGGCTGAAAGGTTCAAGCGTATGTTACGCGGGCGCGTTTGCCACCGACGCGTGTTTCGAGGCGAATTATACCGCCTGCCATGACGCCTGCCACTCGGCCTGCCACAGCGCGTGTCACAGCGCGTGCCACAGCGCGTGCCACGGGGCCTGTCACTCGGCCTGCGTAAGCGGCGGCGGGCACTGATGAAAACCTATTACTCGACAGTGGCATGGGTGGACGAATACTGCCGCAAAATCGCGCCTTATATTCATGTGCGCGAGGCGGATTCGCTGCTTATAAAAGTGCCCAATCAGGCTTTCAAACTGAATCCGCAGGGCCTGAAAGTGCTTAAATACCTGCTGGGCGGCGGCCGGGTTCATGATATAGTTGACAGGTATGAGGACAAGGAAGGCGTTTCCCGCGATATCCACTATTTTTTCACCGATCTGCTGGCGTTCATGAAAGGCTGCTACCGCGAAAATCAGAAACGCGTGGCTGTGGATGCCGTGCCGTTTACGCTGCCGTACAACACACTGCCGGTGCTAAGCGAACTCGCGATCACTTACAGATGCAATTTGAAATGCCGGTTCTGCTATGCCGCGTGCGGGTGCAGGAAACAGGACGAGTCGCCGGACCTGCCGCCCGAAAAACTGAAAACCGTGCTGGACATAATACGCAGGGAAGCGGAGGTTCCGTCCGTCAGCTTCACCGGCGGCGAGCCGACCCTTCGCAATGACCTGCCGCAACTGGTGCGGCACGCGAAAAGCCTTGAAATGTGGGTGAACCTGATCAGCAACGGCACTCTTGTTACGGCGGGACTGGCGAAAAAACTGCGGGCCGCCGGGCTTGATTCCGCGCAGATAAGCGTGGAGGGCGGTTCGGCGGAACTGCATGATCGCATAGTCGCCTGTCCCGGCGCGTTTGAGCGCACTCTGGCGGGTATAAAAAACCTGCGCGAGGCGGGCATACGGGTACACACAAACACCACGGTTTCCGGGCTGAACAAGGCTCATCTGGCCGGAATTGCCGGGCTGGTGAAAAAGCTGGGACTGGGCAGGTTTTCCATGAATATGCTTATGCCGGTCGGTTCGGCGACCGCGGAAATGGACAGGCTGTTCGTGTCGTATTCCGAAATTGGCGGGCTGGTGCTGGGCGTGCGGCGCGAGGCGGAAAAACTGGGGCTGGAATTCATGTGGTATTCGCCTACGCCGATGTGTATTTTCAATCCGGTCGCGCACGGGCTGGGCAACAAGGGCTGCGCCGCATGCGACGGGCTTTTAAGCGTGGCGCCCAACGGCGATATTCTGCCCTGTTCCAGCTATCCCAAACCGATGGGCAATCTGCTGGCTAATGAAAACGGGTTCCGGCGGTTATGGGAAAGCGCGGAATTCAGGCATTTTCAAACCAAGTCGTTTGCGCACGAACTGTGCCATAGCTGCGAACATCTGGCGGTCTGCAACGGCGGCTGTCCGCTTTACTGGGAAAAGGCCGGGTATGACGAACTGCTGGCCCGGAATTCGGAGGAGTATGGAAAACACGGTTAAAAAGTCGGACGACGGGTTCCGTTTCGCGTTCCTGTCTTTCGTGCCGGGAATTATCCGGTTTCCGCTGATTGTGATTTTGCTGGCGGCCGGGCTTGCCTGTCAGCTGTTTTTCAGGCAGTTCTTTCCGGGGCTTGTGCTGCTGCTGTTGGGCACGGCGTTCGGGATGATAAGAACTTTCCACTCGGAGCCGGTCCTGAAGCCCGGCGAGCCGGAGTGGAACCCCGTAACGCCGGACGAATATAACAAGGCCGAACTGCGTATTCTGCAGCTCCGCTCCTGGGACCGCGACCTATTCGACGTGACAAACCCGCTGGGGAGAATCGCGCTTATTATACTCGTCGTGGGCGCGTTACAATTTCTTAAAGTGGTTCCGAAGGAACTGCAAGTAATCCTGCTTGCAGACCTGCTTGTTATTATCGCGCCGCTGTGGCTGACCGGCACGAGAACATTTTTCGAGGGCAACGATCTGCTGGTGAAAATACAGGCGCTGAAAGAGGTTTTGCCGGCTATCAACGCCAATACCTCCGTGCAGCTCAAACTCATGCTGGGAACCCGGGAAACGGCTGACGGAAAGCGCGTTCCCGCCGACGCGCGGCTGGTGGTCAGCCCGGTCGGCGCGCCGAAGGATTTTTACGGCATACAGGTGCAGGCGAGCGTCAACAGGGTAAAGGACAGGAAATACCCTTATGTCTACTGCGTTCTTCTGGCGAAAGCGGGTTCCGGCATTCTGGCCGGCAGCCATGTTGACTTGCACGCTTTGCTTCCGCCGGGCGGGAACACCGTGATGGAGCTTGACGTGACGCCCGAGGTGGAGCTGATTGTCGTGCGCCAGTACGCCGATAAAAACGGCGGATATTTCACCTCCGCGCGAGATTCGGTCCGGCTTCTCAATCACGCTTACGGCCTTGCCGTCAAGCTGCTGGGGATGCGCTAAAAATAATAGTGCGCGCCAAGACTGCCGTAGAGCGACCAGACTGATTTCGTGGTTGCGCCGCCGGTGTTGTAAAGCATTATTTCCGCCGGGTGAACCCGGAAATCAATGCCGAACCGGTTTGACAGGATGACTTCCGCGCCGGCAAACGCCGGCACCAGATACCATTGTCCGTAAAATTTGTCAGCGTTCATGCCGGTTGAATACGCCAGCATGGAGCCTGTCTGAAAATAAACGTTGTCCGCCACGGCGCGGTTGTAAAACGCGCCGCATCCGAGATAATACAAAGTGGTGTCCGCGCCGGTTTCCGGGGCTACGGTTTTCAGCGCCGTGACCAGTTCCGTGCCCACGCTGTCGGTTGCGAAATAGCGCGCGGCGAGGTTGCTTCCTCTTATTCCCAGCCCCAGCCGTCCTCCCATGCCTTGCGCCGGGCAGGGCGCGGCAAAAGCGGCAAACGTTAAGATAAACAGTATTTTTTTCATAAGGTTCCTCCGTGACAAGTGTGCCCGATTATAAATGTTTGGGCGGCGGCTGACCAGCGCGCAACGCCGATGACTGGCTGTCCGGAAAAACGTTCAGCCGAGTTCAAACGTGGTTATGCCGTAAATGTTTTCCAGCGGCAGGGTTGGCGTGCCGTTTTTATACATCCGCGCGGTGGCAAAAACCTTTTCCATCCGGTATTTGCGCACAAGCGCAAGCGCGTAGGGATTGGGCTCCGGCATATCAAGAAAATACTCTGCGCCTTCCGGCATATCGCTCACAAGAGCGCGGAACACAGCGTCGGCCAGATCGGGATCCTCGGCCACCAGCGGGCCGATTTTATAACCGTTGCGACAGGGCCGCGCCACACCCATCGCGCGCAGTCGCTCATTCTCCAGCATGCCAAATGAAATAACGCCGGGCTGGTTTGCCCAGCCGGTTATGAAACCGGGCCGCGCCGCCGGGAAAAACCGTCCGTCGAACCGCGCAATTTCGGCATCTCCGGCGCCGGCGAGCGGAATAATGCTGGCGGCCGGTTCAAACGGCCGCGCGGCGGCTTTATAACGCGCGTTGAAATACGCCAGTTCGAATCCTGCAAATTTATAGTTTCTGATTTTGTTCATCACGCCGTCGAGCCCTATGATCCGGCCGTTCAGATATTCAAGCGCGAGCCGGCCCAGCCGCACACCGATAAAACCTCCGCGCAAACCCGGCACCACTATGAAAAGCCCGATGAATCCGAAATGCTCGCCGTACTTCACTGCGGAGATCGCGCCGACCGGTTTATCTCCGTCAAAAGCCATGAAATAGCCGGCGGGATCAACCCTGTAAAAAAGCTCGGCGTCGTTCATTCCCGGGTTCCAGCCTTCGGCGGCCGCCCAGTCTATAACATAGTCCAGATCGCCGCGAGTCATCCTGCGGTAAGTGATTTTTGACATTCACCCTCCCCGTACCCTTTACAATGGTAGCAAAAACGGACAGGTTATTTAAAGGTAATGACTTTAAGTTAAAAATATCTTATAGTCCTAGTTGCACAAACAATTCCGGAGGTATGGTTTATGACGTTTAGCGATATTCTTAATCCCAATCCGCTGGCAAGGTTTCTTGATAAGAATCCGCGGGATTTCACCCGCGCCGACATTATCCGCTATATCGAGGAAACCGGCGTCCAGATGATCAATTACCGCTACGCCGCCGGCGACGGGCGGCTCAAAACGCTCAATTTCGTCATCTCGGGCAGAAACCACCTGGAGAAACTGCTGACGGAAGGAGAACGGGTTGACGGGTCCAGCCTTTTCAAATACATTGACTCCGGCGCAAGCGATCTTTATGTGATACCGCGTTTGAAAACCGCGTTCCGCAATCCGTTTTCCCCGATCCCCACGCTTGACCTGCTGTGCACCTATTACACCGCTTCCGGCGAGCCGATGCCCGCCGCGCCCGACAACATCCTGCGCAAAGCCCAGACCGAATTCACGCAGGCCACCGGCATGACATTCGAAGCGATGGGCGAACTAGAATATTACGTCATCAGCGAACGCGACAATCTGTACCCGGCGTCGTCGCAGAGCGGGTATCATGAGTCCGGCCCGTTCGCCAAATGGGAAAATCTGCGCACGGAAGCGATGCAGGCGATCGCTTCGGCGGGCGGCAAAATCAAATACGGACACTCCGAAGTGGGTTTCATCCGCGAAGCGGACCGCGAGATGATCCAGGCCGAAATCGAGTTTCTGCCCGTGCCGGTGGAAGACGCAGCCGACCAGCTCCTGATCGCCAAATGGATACTCAACATGACCGGATACAGGCACGGCGTGCAGATTTCGTTCGCGCCCAAGATTTCGGTGGGGCACGCCGGCAGCGGCATGCATATCCACACCCGCCTTATGAAAGACGGGCGCAGCATGATGATACAGGACGGAAAACTCAGCCCCTCCGCCCGTAAAATGATAGCGGGCTTTTTGAAGCTCGCGCCTTCGCTCACGTCGTTCGGCAACACGGTGCCGACTTCCTACCTGCGGCTTGTTCCGCATCAGGAAGCGCCCACCAACATCTGCTGGGGCGACCGCAACCGCTCCACGCTGGTGCGCGTGCCGCTCGGCTGGACCCAGGCGGCAGACAGGATGTTTCACGACCGCAACCCGCAGGACACCGCGCCCGTCGCCGACGATATCGCCCGCCAGACCGTGGAATTCCGCGCGCCTGACGGTTCCGCAAACATCCATCTGCTGCTCGCGGGACTGACTGTGGCGGCGCGGCACGGGCTTGTCTCGGCCGAATCGCTTGAAATGGCGGAGAAGCTGTATGTGGACGTCAATATTTTCAGCGAAAAGCACCGCGCCGTCCAGGAAAAACTGCCGAAACTGCCCGCCTCCTGCCAGGAATCGGCGGAAAAACTTATAGACCAGCGCGCGTTTTACGAGGAAAAAGACGTTTTTCCCGCCGCGCTCATTTCCCGCATAGCTGAAAATCTGGCCTCGTATTCTGACCGCAACCTCAGCGAAAGTCTCTACGGCAAAGACGAGGAAATCCGCAAGCTGGTCAACGAATACATCTACCGGTAACCTCGCCTGCCATTCAAAAAAACGCCCCGGACCTCCGGGGCGTTTTTATAAATTCCGCTCATAAAAACCCAATGCCGGCACGCCCGGCATAATGATTGCCGGCCTGGTCTGGCTCAAGCAGGGGGATGGAGTGTGTATCCCCACATCTTCCATTTTCTGCTAGCATGGAAAAATGGAAACAACCCGCCTGAATCACTCCGTTTATCACTGCCGATACCATTTGGCCAGATTGGTATTTTGTGTCTACGGCAGGGATAAGCGAGGCGCAAATTCAGAAAGTATATAGATATGCAAGGACAGGAAGATGCGGGGCAAACAGCTTGGCTGTTTGGAAAGAAGAACCCCCCGGCTTGCCGGTAAAGCGTAATAACAGCCGGCAGGCCAAAGGCACAGCCGGGGGAGTTTCGGTTCCGCCGTCAAATCAGTCAAACGGTGCGCTGCAGAAAACTCGCGGCGGTAAGCACCTCGTCAAGCACGGGCGCGCGCAGAATGTAGCCGTAATCGCCCATTGCGTGCGCAAACCCTTCAGGCATGGCGCCGTGGCAGGCCACACAACTCCCGAACCGCGCCAGGAACTCGTCCGTATTATAGAAATACCGCCGGAAATTGCGCCGGCTTGCGAACGCGGTGAAATACTTGCGTTCCCAGCCGCAGGGCACGGGTTTGCGCGTCATCAGCCGCGCCCAGAGCGCGTAGCAGTCCAGATCCGCGCTGTAGTTGAACATATCAAG
>JAQVSV010000075.1 GCA_028700325.1 Elusimicrobiaceae bacterium
TGATCTGGCTGAAAGACTGGTACAGTCCGCAGGAATTGGAACGGGAATTGAATAGCTGGGTTGAAGACTATAACAGCAGTTACCTGCATTCGACACTGGGGTACAGATCGCCGAATGCGGCAGAAGCATCATACTACGCAGACCGGCTGTCTACTATTTGTGCCGCTTGACTTACAGGGGTGCATTACAAACATATGTTCCCCCATATCCTAAATCTGTAAAAAATTTTATGTTTTTATATTCTTTAATCTTTTTAGAGTTACAAATAGATTCACTGTGGAATATACACTCAGAACCCATTTTCAGTTTACACCTTTTCTCATCGAAAATCTAGAACAAACAGAGGATATAATACAATTGGCTGGTTATCCTCACCTGATGCAAAATCCGGCAAGCCGGATAGACGCGCACTTCGAGAGCGCGGCAGTTTGCACAGGTGGGAGATAACCGCATAAAAGCGTAAATGACAGAAAGGAAAACGGCGGGCTTCGGTCACAGCTCTGCTTCCTCACATACGCTCGTTGCAGGCCGCGACCCCGGCTCGTGGCCGCACACAGTGCGGCATCACTCCGCCTTTCGAATCCCTACGCAGGCCAAGCAGTTGGCCTGCTCTCTCCCGCCATAAAACAAAAAGCCCCGCTTTCGCGGGGCTTTTATCAGAATGGCGGGCCCAATGGAACGCGTTTCGCAACTATTTGCTTAACCATGGGAATGAATTGTTATTGCCCATAGCATTTAACTGTTAATGTTTCCCTAGCCATTTCCGTACCATCTAAAAGCTCGTCGAAACCCTTTTGAAGCAGCCTCTTTTACGGTAAAACTAAAAAATTCACCAGGTTTTGATATCTTTGTATAGTCATATTTTTGATCCATTGGTAAATGATAAATCCGCGTTTCCCTTCCATCTTCATCTTTATTAATATTGCATTTTATGCGAGGGAACGGTTCTAATTTCTTTGACTCAATAATGTCAACTTTTAAATACTTAGCAAAGCTTCTAGCTTCATCTGATACTTTTATATTTGTGATTAAAACTGGAACTACAAAGTCAGAACTTTTTGACGAAAGAATATATTCAACCGTTGTTCCATATAATTGGGCAATATGTTTCTCGTGAATTTGTTTATATTCGGCCCAGTATTTACATTGAATAATAAGGGTAATTCCATCTTTTTTTGCAATTATATCTCTTCCGAGATCTTTCAATTTCTGTTCTATACCAATGTATTCAATATCCCATCCATTTTTTTCATATTCATGACCAATGAACATTTCATAGTCACGTCCTATTTCCCACAGATTCTTTCTACCGGCAATATATCGATCTAATGCTAATTGATTCCTATCATCAACAGACAATTTGTCCCATTCTTCCGTAGTCAAATAATGTCTAGTCCTATCGACATTTTCTTCCAGTTCCACAAGATCATTAAACTCTCCCATTTCTTTTATAGTGGCTAAGTTGTCAACATATAATTCTAAGTCTGGGAAAAGTTTAAATAGATATTCATATTTATACTTCATAATCTTCATTTCCCGTATGTATGATTGAGTCTCCGAGCGGAGATTGCGGATTCGCTCTGCTTCTTTCGGGGCAGGATGTTTTTTCGTTTCTACATATTTGGCTGCAATTTCGTAGCGAAGAGTCTGATAATCAGACGCAAGTTCTGAAATATAGTTGAGGCCTTCAGCAAAATTTTCTGTTAATTTTTTATAAATTATTTCATTTTCACCTGAAATTTTAGAAAGCTGATTGTTTCTTACATGAAGGTGTTTATTTTCCTCATTAATCGAATGTACTTTCTTTAAAAGAGCTTCATTTTGCGATGTTAAGAAAGAAATTGTTTCTCGCTTTCTGCGAAATGAAGTTACAACTAAGTCGGTTGCTATGAGTATGCCCACAATACCTAAGAGTAACATAAACCCTCACCTATAAAATTCAACTATAGAACACTTTAGTAAACCAAATTTGACATTCATTTGTCTGTGATATGCCATAAAGCGCGGGCGGGGGGCCCTCGAATGGGCCTCCCTCAGCGCGACACTGCCTAACACCAATTTGTGGCAAATTGCGGCTCAAATCCGGCGGTTATCCTCACCGCAAAATCCGGCGGGCCGGATAGCCGCGCCATAAGGGCGCGCGGCGGTTAGCGCAGGTGGGAGATAACCGCCCCCTATGGGTTTATTAATAGTGCTATATCTCAACGCCAACACAGTATTGCAATAAGAGTTCTGTCGTTGTATACTAAAATGGAACTAAATATGCTATTTTTTTGGGGGGGGCATTCTAATGAAACTTCCGGCAACAAATATCCTTGAAACAATCGAATGCATTTCATGGAACGAATTTAAGCAAAAACTTCCTAGCATTGAGTCTAAATGCATCAAACTCGCTGACAACACCACATTTACTCCAATGGCCGCCTATTTCCGTGGACAAGCGGATGCCAAATGGGAACTTAAGACCACGCTCGAACGTGAGACACATTTCGAACTGTATTCGTCTTGCAAAGATTACATTTCTTTACTGAATAAAATAGATGGTGCAATAAAATCCATTCATCCAGAAAGTCCAAAATTTGACTATAAAAATCATTTGGATAAAAGTCACATGCTGTTTTCGAACAATGACTTATTGGAATATTTTGCATTTGTTAGGCATCTTGGTTTTCCCTCACCCTTACTAGATTGGTCACGCTCTCCATATGTCGCCGCATTTTTTGCGTTTAACACATGTGATCCAACTGCGGTCAGCAATGTCGCGATATATGTTCTATACAACAACTCCGTATTAACTCATGAGCAAACCTCTGGCATTCGGGGTACAACTTTTCTCTTCATTGGTGAATACCTGCGCACACATAAACGACACTATATACAACAAAGCAATTATACTCTTGCACTGGAAAGTAGCCTAACAAAAGACAACGCCACCTATAAACTCTCAAGTGAAAAATTTGTCCCATACATTAAAACTTTCGAATGTGACAACAGCAGAAACTATTTAAAAAAATATATCCTTCCCTCTAGCGAAAGGAATATTGCCCTTAAAGATTTAGACAAAATGAATATCAACTCATTTTCCCTATACGAATCTGATGAAGCCTTGATGAAAACCTTATTTAATCGTGAAGTTCTGTTCAAAGATTAATCATGACAAAAGCAATTATCTATGTGCGAGTATCAAGTCGGGAACAGGCCGACGAAGGCTATTCCATTGAGGCGCAACAGAAATTTCTACGCCAGTATGCCGCCGAAAAGGGCATTGAAATCGTTAAAGAATTCGTGGAAGTGGAAAGCGCAAAAGCGGCTGGCCGCACCGCTTTCAATGAAATGCTTGCCTATCTGCACCGCCAGAAACAGGTTAAAACGGTTCTCTGCGAAAAGACCGACAGGCTCTACCGCAATTTTACCGACTATGTTGCCTTGGACATCGACCAGCAGGACATCACTCTTATTCTTGCCAAGGAAGGTGAAGTATTAAACCGACAATCAAAATCACACCAGAAACTGGTGCATGGCCTTAAAGTGCTTCTGGCAAAAAATTACATCGATAATTTGCGCGAGGAAATTACCAAAGGCATGGCTGAAAAAGCGCGGCAGGGCGGCTACCCGCAAAAAGCGCCCACGGGCTATATAAACAACACCGTTACCAGAGCCCTCGACCTTGACCCGGAACGCGCCCCTTTTATTAAAAAAGTATTTGAACTATACGCTTCCGGCGCATACTCGTTGGAACAAGTACACGAAATTATCGAGAAAGACGGCCTAATTTCGCGCTCCGGCAAACACCTTAGCAAAAGCAACATTCACTGGATATTGAACAACCCTATTTATTACGGTTATTTCAGGTGGAAAGGCGGCCTGTACAAAGGCATACACCCGCCCATAATTACTAAAGCCCTGTTCGACGCCGTGCAGGAACGCTTTGAAAGCATGAACCGACCGAAGAAAACAAAACGCGATTTTGCATACACCGGCATGATTCGTTGCGCCAAATGCGGCTGCATGATTACCGCCGAAATGAAAAAAGGCAAATATGTTTATTACCACTGCACCAATTATAAAAAGGATTGCGCAAGGGACTATGTGCGGGAAGCTGAAATTGAAGCGCAATTTGATGAAGCCGTACGGCGCATTGTAATACCCACCGATAAACTGGCATGGCTGAAAACCATTTTACAGGAAAGTCATGCTGACGAAAAAACATTTCACGACGCAAGCGTGAAACAGCTCAACCACGAACTTGCCGAACTGCAAGACTGGACAGACAAAGCCTATCGTGATAAATTGCGGGGCGTAATAACCGAAGAATATTGGACCAAAACTACCGCCGAGTGGTCGGCCCGCGCCCAGACCCTTACCGAAACGCTTAAACGCCACCAGAGCGCAAACCGAAGTTATTTGGAAGAAGGCGTGAAGATACTTGAACTGGCGAACAAAGCGTATGACTTGTTCAAAGTTCGAAAGTCCCATGAAAAACGGGAGTTGCTGAATTGCCTTGTATCGAACTGCGTTTTAGACGGCAAAAAGCTGACCTTTACCTATAGAAAACCCTTCGACATTTTTGCCGAAGGGTTTTCTCGTTCAAATGGGCGGAGGGAGTGGGATTCGAACCCACGGAAAGGTTGCCCCTTCACTAGTTTTCAAGACTAGCGCCTTAAACCGCTCGGCCATCCCTCCGAATGTGCAATCGAAATTTCTTTCTGTTATTTTACCATTTCCGCCCGCTTCCCCGGTACGGGACCGCCGGCGCGAGACCGGGCCCGGCCGCTACGCCGTTTTGCCCGGCAGCCGAAACTTCAGGCGCAATTCAGCGCCTTTGCCGGGCGCGCTTTCCAGTTCCGCCGTCCCGCCGTGCGCCTCCACAATCCGCTTTACAAAAGCAAGCCCAAGCCCCCAGCCTTCCACCTGCCCGGTAAATGAATTTTCAGCCTGATAGAATTTGCGGAACACGTTCTGCGTGTCTTCCGGCGCAATGCCCGGCCCGTTGTCGGAAACCGTCACCACGCCAAACCCGCCCGCTTCCCCAACCGCGACATCAACCAGTTTCGTGCCGCCCGGATTGAATTTCAACCCGTTCGCGACCAGCTCGGCGATCGCGCTGCGGAGCAGCCCGTCATCCCCGGCAATGATAACACCCGGCTGCAGGCAGGTGAAAATTGATTTCTTCCCGACCTGCGGAGCCGGCATGTCGCCGGCCTGCCTCGGCAAAATGGCGTCCACCTCGTACTGCTCTGTGGCCCGCCGGACGGCTTCCGCCGTCAGCCGGCCCAGATCCACGTTCTTTTTCTCAAGCTTCGCCGGGTCCAGCCCTTCTACGGCGGCAAAGCTGACCACTTCGTCTATCAGCGCGTTCAGCTTCAGCCCCTGCCTCGTAATCACATTTACAGCCTTGATCGCATCCGGGCTGCCAACCTCCTCCGCAAGTATCTCCAGATACCCGTTAATAACCGTAAGAGGTGTGCGCAGTTTGTGCGAAATAAGCGACAGGAAATCCCGCGCCAGCCGCTCTTCAGTTTTTCTCGAAGTCACATCCCGGAACAGCAATATCCAGCCTTCCCGCCGCGCCGGCATGCCGTGCGCCGTTTCCGAGGCCAGGGGAATCACGTTGCCCTCGATAAAAAGTTTTTTGGGTTCCGTGCGCTCGCCTTCAAAATCAGTTGCCGGCTGTTCGGATTGCAGCAAAGTCTCCAGCGGCGGCGTCAGCCGCATCCCGGCCAACGCCTCGGAAATCCCGGCGGAAGTGTTTTGCAGATAAAGCCGGGCGGATTCATTGGCCAGTTTTATGTTGCGCGCGTCATCAAGCATGAGCACGCCGTCACGGGTGCGCTCGAACAACAATCCCAGCAGCCGTTTTTCCTCTTTGACCGAAGCGAATAACCGCGCGTTCTCGATCGCGATGGCGGCCTGCGAGGCGAACGCCTCGAAACTCCGCAATTCGTAATCGGTGAACGGCCCTTCAAGATGGTTGAGCGCCTGCACCACTCCGATAATTCTGCCTTTGACTATCATCGGGCAGGACAGGATGGAACGGGTCACGAACCCGCTTTTCTCGTCAATCGCGCGCAGATGGGAGGCGTCCAGCTCCACATCGTTTATGATGATGGATTTCTCCTCCAGCACGGTGCGGCCCGCTATGCCCTGCCCCGGCTTGAGCCGGATTTTCTGGATTTCGGGATCCAGCCCCATCGCCACGTCGAAATACAGTTCTCCGGTAACCGGATCAATAAGAAAAAGCGAGGCCCGCTCCGCGCCCACCACCCGCGAAGCCAGCTTCATGATGTAGTTCAGGAGATCGCCCAGCTCCAGCTTGGAAGATAACAGCCGGCTCACCGTTACCAGCATTTCAAGGCTGGAATAATCTTCACGCGGCATATTCGCTCCCCCTCAAAAACCCGCTTTGACAAGAAACCGGTAACTGTTCCTTATTGAATACGAACCCTGCGCCACCCAGTTGTAATCGAAATTGAAAAAGGAAGTGTCCGTAATATGCATCCGGATTCCGGTCCCCAGGCTGTGCGCTACCGGCATATCCGGCATGAACGAAATATAGTGATAACTGAGATACAGCGCGGCATTGTTATTGTCCTTGTCCACCCGGGTGAACTGGAAACCGCCCGAAGCCTTCGGAAACGCGAGCGTGCCGGTCAGCAGGCCCAGATCCGCCAGATCGGTCTGGTCAAAACTCGCGCCGGGGAACCGCCGGGTTCCGCCAACCGACGTTCCGTACTGGTATATCGCGCCGCTGAGCATGAAATTGAACTCGCCGTAGTAATCATGCACATAGTCGAGCGTGTAACACATTTCCGGCACCGTTATGCGGTCGGAATTATACGGCATGTTCTGCAGCGCCGCGCCGAACCCGACCGCCAGTGCCGCCGAAAAATCGTCGCCGCTGCGGCCGTAGATATTGAGCACCCGCCGGTCAACAACGCCGGCGGTAACCGAGTCAACCGCGCCCGTCGGCAGGTAGTAAAACATTTTCATGATGTTCAGCCCGTTCGCCGCGGTAATGTACCACGGAATGCGGACGGCGTAAATCACGTCGGAGAATTCCGCCCGTTTTGTGGTGGCAAATTCCGCGCCCAGAATTGAATTGGGCTCGGTAACCCCGTAAAGCGCGGCCCTGTTGCCGATATAGCCTCCGTCGCCGAAGGTAAATTCATCCTCCAGCCATAGCGCGCGAGCGGGCTGGGCGCAAAGCGTTAAAAGCGGGATAAGCAAAAACGTTCGTAAATTGGCTGCCATACAATCCTCTGCGGTTCTCCACTGCGGTATTTATAATGAATAGATTACCAAAGAACGCCGGAATTTAAAAGCCCATTGCGCGCCCGCAAAAAAGCCCGCCTGTTTCCCAGGCGGGCTTTTACGGGAAACGCGAAACTTAATTCAGCGGCAGGCGATCGGCTTCGATCAGCCCGTTGCCCTGTTCGGTCGGCTTGAGGTTAAGCGAAACCGACGCCGCCTTGAGCATTGCCACCACTTCATCCGGCGTTTTCGCTCCGGCCGCCACGGCCAGCGCCGCCAGACCGGCAGCATGGGGAGACGCCATCGAAGTGCCGCTCATCGTCTTGTAACCGCCGCCCCTGTAGGTGGAGTAGATATTCACTCCGGGCGTGATGAACTGGATAAGGTCGCCGCGGTTGGAAAAATAGGCGATCTTGTCTTTGTTGTCGGACGCGGCAATGGCGATCGCGCCTTTGTTCGCCGCGGGATAACCCACCGAGCCGCCGTCATTGCCTGCGGCGCAGACCACCGTAACGCCCGCCGCATAAGCCGCCGCCACGAGCTTTTCGATGGCTTCGCTGTTTTGCGAGGAACCGAGACTCATGTTGATGACCTGCATCCTGTTGGCCACCGCCCACTGAATGCCGTTGGCCACGGTGCTGTAGCTGCCGCTGCCGTCCGCGCCGAGCACTTTGACCGCGTAAAGCCGCGCGTTGGGCGCCACGCCGGTCGCGCTGGCGCTTTTGAGTGAGCCCGCGATCGTGCCCGCCACATGAGTGCCGTGCCCCTGATCGTCGTCGGCGGAAATGGAACTGTCAATAGCGTTGAAACTGCCGGCGATATTGTCCGCAAGATCCGGATGATCCAGATCAATGCCGGTGTCAATAACCGCCACAGTAACGCCCGCGCCGGTGTTGGCTGTCCATACCCGGTCAGCCTTGACGCGCGCAATGCCCCAGGGAATCTGGGCTTTGCCGGCTTTTGCCGGCGCACCGGAAAAAGCCTCTTTCGCTTTCGGCACGTCAACCGCGATCTTCCGGGTTTTGGTGACGAGGCGGCCCATGTCCGCAGAACCGGCCAGCTCTTCCAGCGTGACGCCGCTAATCCAGTTGACTACCCTGTCGTCTTCCATCCCCACAACAACGCCGCCCTTCTTCGTCTTGATATCGGTCTGAAGCCGGAGCGCCGAATCCGCGGGAATAACAACCGCCGCGGCGTTAATAAGGTGAAGATCATAGGTTATTTCACCGCCAATATCCTTCACCACCTGTGCGCGATTGGCCGCCCGTATCCCGTCGCGGAAAAACACGATCTTGCGTACTCCGTCCTGTGCCTGGACCGCTGTTCCCGCAAAAAACAGCGCGGCGATCATCAGTTTAATAAACCTTTTCATCAGTTTCCTCTCCATGCTTTGATGTGCCGGGCCGGTCTGACCAGGCTATTCCCATTATACCAAGTGGGTTAATTCTGTCAATTGCCTGCGCCATGCGTAATGCTATAATGCAGTTGTGCGGTGCAGGGCAGGCCGCCCGGCAAGAGGCAACCCAATATGGAAAAATTCAAACTTGAAAACAACCGTTTCGGAAAAGCGCTCGTGGTTCTGGCGCCTATTAAAAAGGATGAGCTGCTGTTTACGGACACCGGCATAATCTCCGCGGTCCAGACCAAATATTCCTATCAGGTGGACTGGAATCTGCACTGCGAGCCGGACGGGCCTTCCGCCTATCTCAATCATTCCTGTTCTCCGAACGTCGGCATCCGGGTGAAAAAAGGCGGACACCCGTCATTTTTCGCGCTCCGGGAGATCGGGCCGGGCGAAGTGCTCGCCATTGATTACGCCACTTTCGAGTACCGCACCAAGGTGCTCTGCGAAACCCGCTGCCTGTGCGGCAGCGACGGCTGCCGCGAGGTCATCCGCGGGTTCGTTGATCTCACCCGCGCGCAGGCCGACGCTTACGGCGACTACCTCGCCGACTATCTTCTGGATTCGAAAAAAGAACTGCAATAACCCGCCCCCGGCCCGCGCCGGGTCGGGTTTTTGCCGCCAGCTCCGCCGGCCCCGCATCCGCAGGGACATGCGCGCCTTTCTCCCGCCGGCATACCTGGTTTTTGCGAGCGGAATTTCGGAATCCGTCAGCCGGCCGAAATTTTAAGGCCCGTTATGCCGCATATCACCAATAACAGGCTTATTACGCGAGCCGGCGTGTGCGGCTCGTCGAACAGCCACACGCCCAGCACAGCCGTGCCGGCCGCGCCGATGCCGGTCCATACCGCGTAAGCGGTGCCCAGCGGCAGTTTGTCCACCGCCTTGGTCAGCAGAAAAAAACTCGCCGCCATCGCCGCTATGGTTACCGCTGACGGGCCCGGCGCCGAAAATCCTTTCGAATATTTCATGCTGACCGCCCAGACAATCTCAAACAGCCCGGCCAGAAAAAGCAAAACCCAGTTCATGGCGCCTCCTCAAGATGGCATATAAT
>JAQVSV010000076.1 GCA_028700325.1 Elusimicrobiaceae bacterium
GGGAGGTCAGCTCCAGCCGGATTTCTTCCTCTTTCGCCCAGTACGGCTCCGGGGAGTCAACCCCGTCGGCGCCTCCGGCCACCCAGAACCCATCCGTCACCGTCGTGCCGTTTTGCGACACGCCAGCCAGCAGGTTGCGCAGCAGTTTTTCGTACTCGGCGGGATAGTCCAGCCGCTTTAAAATGCCCGGATCGGCTGACGCGCCGCCTTCGTCAGTCAGCGCGCTTAACACCAGAAACCGGCAGCGCGCGCCGCCTTTCCGGCGCAGAAGCCCGACCGCCGATTCGACGGCCTTGAAATCCGCGCAGATTACGGAGTCCAGATACCTGCCGAGCGCGTCTTCGGCGAAAAGCGTGTCCCCGGAATTTATTTTAAGAAACCGCCGCAACGGCCCGCGCACTCCCGCCATGCCTGATTCGCAAACGGTTTTCGTGCCCACCCAGTAAGGATCCTTTTCGCCCTGGCTCCTGATTATCTGCATCGTGGCGTTGAGCGCCGCCTGACGGGAACGGACAGCTGAAACAGTGTCGTTTAATTCGGCCCGGCGCGCAACAAGCGCGGCCCGCCCGGATTCAAGCGCGGCGAGTTCCGTCCGCACCGCCCCGATCGCCTCCGTCTGGGCTTTCACTTCGTTTTCCAGCCTGGCGACTACGGCTGCGGCTTCCTCCCGCTGTATGCGGGTTTTTTCAAAATCGGTTTCCGACTCGCTTATATCCTGCGCGCTGTGCGACAGGTTGCTTTCTTCCAGCGCCAGCTTGCTGGCGCATTCCATTTCCCGCTGCGCGGCGCGCAGAATGTCCGTCGAGGCTTTTTCGCTGTCGCGTTCGATTTCCGCCAGTTCCCCGTTTGCGGCGTTGATCTGGCCGGTTTTTTCGTTATAGCGCGATTGCAGCGGCGCGATCTGTTCCGCAAGAACCGCCAATTCCGCTTTCAGGCGCGTTATCGCCGGGTCCAGCTGCGCCATGCGCACGGAAGACACTTCATCCTCCTGCCGGGAACTTTCTATCTGCCGGACCAGCTCGGCCGACAGATTGTCGCAGTTGCGGATATTGCCTTCCAGTATGCCGATCCGGTATTTGACGCCGGAGATTTTCTCGCCATATTTTGAATATTCGTCCTGCTTGTGCGTCAGGTTGAGATTTAACGCCGCCACTTCGCCTTCCAGAACGCTCAGCCGGGTATTTTTGTTTTCCAGCTGCTGCTGCAGCGGCTGCAGCCGCTGGGCGCAGCTTTCCAGCGCGCCGGAGTGGCGTTTGATGGTGTCGAGCGCGAGCGCGA
Source organism: Elusimicrobiaceae bacterium (assembly GCA_028700325.1). Lineage (NCBI taxonomy): Bacteria > Pseudomonadati > Elusimicrobiota > Elusimicrobia > Elusimicrobiales > Elusimicrobiaceae > Elusimicrobiaceae bacterium. The sequence continues at coordinate 1,279 of JAQVSV010000076.1, forward strand.
TTTCGGCTTCGCTTAGCTCTTCTTTGTATTTCTGGTATTTTTTGGCTTTTTTGGCTTCGGTGTCCAGTTTCCTGATCTGCTGGTCAATCAATGCGACCGAGTCCATCAGCCGGGCGAGATCGGAGTCCACTTTTTCGAGTTTGCGCTGGGCCTCGTCGCGCTTGGCTTTGTATTTCGACACTCCGGCCGCTTCCTCAAACAGGTCGCGCCGGGTTTCGGGCGCGGCGGACAGCACAAACTCAACCCCGCCCTGGTCTATAATGGCGTAGCCTTCGCCCCCGATGCCGGTATCCAGAAACATGTCGCGCACGTCGCGCAGGCGGCACTGCACTTTGTTGAGATAGTATTCCGATTCGCCGGACCGGTAAATCCGGCGCGTCACCGTCACTTCCGCGAAATCTATCGGCAGGCGGCGCGACTCGTTGTCGAATATCATGTTCACTTCCGCCAGATTAAGCGGCGAGCGTTTCGCCGTGCCGTTGAAAATGATGTCTATCATGGACGGCGAGCGGAGCTGTTTCCAGGATTTTTCGCCTATGCACCAGCGGATGGAGTCCACCACATTGGATTTGCCGCAGCCGTTCGGGCCCACCACGCAGGTGATGCCTTTTTCAAACGACATGCGCACTTTTTCCGCGAATGACTTGAAACCGATGATTTCAACAGCTTTCAAATACATTAAAACTCCGCAAAACGATAAATAACCAGCCGGGCGCGCCTAACTCATGGCACCCTGTATAGATATTATAATTTGTAAAGGGTGCCGTAAAGTGCGCCCGGCAAGCCGGAAAACACGAATCGGGGCTGCTGTATTGACAATTCAGGAGGGCGGCGTGTTTTGCCGGACGGTTGAAAACCGGGCGGTTTCACGCGTTTTCCGTTTTATGATTGAACCGTCGTTCCGGTTCGGAAAGGGCCGGACGGCCCGGATGGCGGTCTAGTGCAGCAGGATTCCTTTGTACAGGCCGGGCTCGGAATCTGGAATTTCCAGCGCGCCGGCGCATTTCCTGAAAAATTCCGGCTCGCCCGCCCAGCCGACAACGGCGTAGCCATAGCCTTCCGCTTTCATCGCGTGCAGGCAGCTGAGCAGCAATGCCCTGCCTATGCCTTTGTTTTTGATATCCGGCAGCAGGCCGATCGGGCCGAATATTCCCTTTAAGGTGGCGTCATAACAGGCAAAGCCCTGAATTTTGCCTTCCTGCCCGGCGATAAAGCAGGAAACCGGATGCCGGGAGAAAGCCGTTTCGCATTCGTCAAGCCACGAGGCCGGGAAGTCAGCCTGCCGCAGCCGTTTCAGTATGACCGATTTTTCCGGCGTGAGCGCGCGCCGTATGGCGATACCTGTTTTTTGAGTTTTTTTCAGCGCGGGTTCCAGCGGCGGCAGCGCATAGAGTTTGATCAGCATGTCGGCCATAGCTCAATTATATGTACTTGCGGCCAATTCGGCAAGCGGTTCTGCCCGGCGGGCGGCGGTTCCGGCAAACCGCCGCCGGACAAAACTGTTCCGGCGGCGGACAACACGGGAATGCGCATAATCAGCCCAATAATGACGAAGCCGGGTTAGCCGTGCCGCGCTGATCTGGCCTTAAGGGGTATTTGCATGATGCGGTTGCGTGTCAGGCTGCGGGCGGCGGCTCTGCGGCTGGAGCGGCGGCGCGGGATTTCCGGCCCCGGAACCCGTCAAACAGTCCGCCCATTTTTGTTGACAGCGCCGCGCCAAGCCCGGCTATTCCGCCGCACAGCATGGCAATGACGCTCAGAAAGAAAAGCAGCACGCCCGTCAGCCCGAACAGGCTGCCCAGGTTTGCGAAGAACACCAGTATGAACACCAGCGCTCCGAATCCGCCATAGGCCGCCATGATGGCGCCCGGCAGGCCCGGCAGCGGTTTATCGGCTTTTGCGAACCCTTTTTTCGCGAGCAGATGCAGGAATGCCGCCAGGCCCAGTATGCATGCCACGGCGTAGAGGATCACGAAAAACGGCAGCAGTGCTATGCCCAGTATCGAAATTGCCAGCGCGACGCAGGCGGGCACAAACGCGATCAGCGCAAGCGCGCCCAGCGCGGCTGATTTCGCAAAGCTGTTCTCCAGTTCGTCGCTGATGAGGGCGGCCCGTTTTTTTAACAGCAGCACGACAATTAGCAGCGGTATGCCAAGCAGCGCCAGGAAAAGCAGTATTCCGCAGGCTTTGGCAAAAGCATGACTCACTGAATGCTGTTTGTTTGGTTCATCCGCGCCAGCGGTGCCGCCGGTGTTATAGTCAAGGGCCGCGCTTTCCGGCGAAAGCCGGGCCGGGCCGGAGATATCGCCGGAAATGGTGTCAAGCCGGATGACGAACCCGTCTTTCCCGGCTTCTCCTATCACTGCGCTGGAAGTGCCGGCCGATGTTTTGCTTAGCACGAGTTCGGGTTTTCCGTTCATCTGCGTGCCATGCGCCTTGAGCGATAATTTGCCGTTGCGCACTACCCGGGCGTTCGCGCCGGCCGGAAGCGAAACGTGCGCGTCGCCGCTGATGGTGTTGATCCGCATTGTGCCGGCCGAGGGTGTTTTGTCCCAGCCGAGCGACACGTCGCCGCTGACGGTTTTGATGCTGCCCGCTCCGCACAGCCCGGCCAGCCTGGTGTCGCCGCTGACGGTTTTCACGGTCAGCTCCGGCCCGCAGAACCGGCCGTCAATGTCGCCGCTTACGCTTTCGATTACGGCGGACGGCGCGGTTATGTCAAAATTCAGATCGCCGGAAACGGTGTTGAAGGTGGTGCCGCCGGTCATGGCGCCGGCGGTTATGTCGCCGCTGATGGAGGCGGCTTTCACCGCCATATTTTCCGGCATGCGCAGCTTGAAACCCAGTTCGCATTTCCCGGTTTTGCCGAAAGGCCATTTGTTTTTCTTGTCAGCCAGCACGCGCAAGACCGAGCCGCTGGTGTCAATAACGACGGAACAGCCATCCGCCGAACCCGCTGGTTCCACCTTGATTTTATCGCCGCCCGGTTCGATCGAGATATCGCCCGCCACGGTTTTCACTTCCACAAGGCGGATCCCGCTGGCGTCAAAGTCCTTTACGTTCCGGGCCGGAACCGCCGGAGCGAACAATGGAAGTACGGCCAGCAGCGAAATCAATTTCATTATTTTCATATACAGTCTCCTTGAAGTTTTCTGTCCAGCTGGGCGAGCGCCAGTACTCCCAGCGAAACCGCGGCGGCGGCCAGCGTTGCGGACAGTGTGACCTGCGCGCACAACACAATCGCCGCGCACGCTTTCAGCAGTGTCGCGGCGTAAGCCAGCGTGATGTAATAAAGGGAAAGCGTGGTCTGCGTGAAGTCAACGCAGCTTATTATAACAAGCAGTTTTGAAAAAGCCGGAGTGGAGATAAAATAAAGCGCGGCGGTCAGCGCGGTTGCTGTCAGCGTCGCGGCCGCCAGTTCCAGTCCCGCGGCAAGACGCCGGGCGCGGGGCGCGGCTTTTTCCGGCTGATCCAGCGCGCTCATGATATGAAATTCAAGAGCGGCCGGCGCAGTGTGCCGGGGCAGCGCGCGTAGCGCGCCGTCCAGTTTTTCCCAGGCGGCGTTCGCGTTTGAGCAGGCGGGGCATTCCTTCATATGCGCGCGAAGGGCGGCGGCTTCTTTGTTTTTGAGAAGTCCGCTTTTTAGTTTTGCGATGTCAGCCGTGTGTGCGCAGTTCATATCGTTGTCCCTTGCAGAGTATACGTTCAGGCGTGCGGAAAGTTACAGTCTTTTTCAAGAAAGCCGGCCAGCGCCTGCCGGGCCCGGAAAATGCGTATTTTTACCGTGCTTGGCGAGGCGCCGGTAATTCCGGCTATTTCCTCATATGACAAGTCTTCCCGCGCATGCAGCAGCAGCGCTTCCCGGCAGGCGGCCGGCACTTTTTCGAGCGCGCGCTCCACCTGTTGCAGTTCCAGCCGGCCGGCCACAACCCGTTCGACGGCTGCGGCGGTGTCGGCTATATTTATTGTTCCGTCTTCGTTTTCAAGCGCCGAGGCCGGTTCGCCGCGCCGGCGCATGGAGTCCACCGCACTGTTATGCGCTATGGCGAACAGCCAGCTGATCATTGGTTTCTGAGTGTTATAGGAGCCGAGCCGCCCGAACGCTTTTATGAATGTTTCCTGCGTCAGGTCTTCGGCTTCGGCCGGGTTCCGGCACACCCGCAGGAGAAAGGAAAATATCCGGTCCTGATAGCGGCGCACGACAAAAGCGAAGGCGTCTGTCTCGTCCTGAAGAATTGCGCGCACCAGTTCGGTATCGGTGGAATGTTCGGTCATGCCCGTAGGGTATACGTCAAATGGCGCGGAAAGTTACAGTTGCCGGCGCGGGCTGCCGGGGGCAACAAAAAAGCCCCCCTTTCACGGGGGGCTTTAAAGCTGGTGGACCTGAGGGGGATCGAACCCCTGGCCTCTACCTTGCGAAGGTAGCGCTCTCCCAGCTGAGCTACAGGCCCGCTTGCTCTTATTATACCAACAAACCCGGCGGCTTTCAATTGTTTTTGCCTTCGCGCAGTCGTTTCTTCATTAACGCTTTCGCTTTGAGATGGTCGCTGTATGCGGAGTTGAAGGTGTGCCGGCCGGTGGTGTCGGCCACGAAAAAAATCGCGTCGCCGGGCGCGGGATGAAGCACCGCATACACTGACTCGTAACCCGGACTGCAGATCGGGCCCGGCGGCAGGTTCTGGTATTTGTAGGTGTTGTAAGGCGAGTCAATCTTGAGATCGTCGTAACTGAGCGCTTTCTTCCACCACCGGCCTTCGCGGGCGCAATAGCCGACGGCGTATTGCACCGTAGGATCAGCTTCCAGCGCTTTGCGCTGCCTGATACGGTTTAAATAGACCGAAGCCACCAGCGGCCGTTCGTCGTCATAAAGCGCTTCCCGCTGGACGATGGAAGCGACGGTCAGCACGTCTTTCGTGCGCAGGTAGTCCGGCACGTCTTTGGCGAGCAGCGGTTTGATGGTCTTGTTATACTCGCCCAGCATCGCCTCGATTATCCGTTGCGGCGGGGTGTTCGGCTCCAGCAGGTAAGTTGACGGAAAAAGATAGCCCTCAAGGCCGCGTTCCCTGGCGAGCCGCACGAACTCCCCGCTTTTGCAGACGCCGGATTCTTCAAGCCGGGCGCCGTATTCCTCTATCCGCCAGCCTTCGGGGAACGTCACTTTCAGGTAAACCCGGCCTTCGTCATGCGCCAGCCGCCAGAGCGCAATTTCCGCGCCGATAGAGCTGTTTATCCGGTACCGGCCGGGTTTAAGCCTGCTCGACATCGCCGACACTTTCAGCAGCCCGCGAAACAGTGTCGTGCTGGAAATGACGCCTTTGCTTTTTAACTGGCGCGCTATTGCCGCGCCGCTCGCGCCTTCCGCTATGTCAATTTCAACAACGGGGCCGGGCAGAAAGTAACGAGCCCACAGTCCGCCGCTTATGGCGGCCGTCAGGAGAAGGGTTATTATCGCTTTTTTCACGGGATGCCGCTCCTTTTAAGTGCCGCGCCGTAAAGCTCCTTATGTTCCGTGCCGGACCCGGAACGCAGGCTTTCATAAAGCGCCGCGCGCATTACCCGCATGGCCGGCTTCCCGGCGCGGGGCGCCGGCGCGTTCGCTTCGTCAGGCAGTTTTTGCGTGCCGCCGGCGCGCGCAATCCGGCCCAAAGTAAGATGCGCGGCGAAAGGGCGGCTGTCGGCGTACAGGCCGCGGCTCGCCAGTTCCGCGCCGATGCGGTCGCGCAATCGCGCCAGCCGCGCCGGCTGTTGTACCCCAAGCCAGACAACACGCGGCTCGCCGTATTCGGGGAAAAAACCGATCCGGCCGCAGGCCAGTTCGAAGGATTCGGTTTTTGCGGCAGCGTCGAGTGCGGCACGGATATCCGGCAGCCGTGCCGGGTCGGTTTCGCCTAAAAAATGCAGGGTTAAGTGGAACTGCTCCGGTTTGGTCCAGCTGGCCCGCATGCCGGACTGTTTCAGCCGGGCCTGCGTCATTAAAGCCTCTTGCAGAAATCCGCCGGCCGCCGCGACAGCTATGAACAGCCGCATATCATTCATCCGAGAAAGAGGGCGTCGCGATCCTGACGCCGGTGCGGGTCAGCTTGGCGTCATCGTACACCGTTATGCGCTTGCGCCGCGGCTTGACGGAGTATTTTTTGTTTTCCTCGGCTTCCAGCTCCTCTTCGGTGGGGCGGCGGGTGATATAGTCGCCGCGGTAGTCGCGTACGCTGAACCCCCGGACATACACAGCTTCCGCATGCGTGAAAACCCGGTCGCGGATTTCGGCTTTCTCGCTGAACTTCATGCGGATCCAGTTTTCCGCGCCGGACGCTTTGTCTTCCAGTTTTTGCGCGAGCGGCCGGTATCTGGCGAATTCGTCGAGCGGGTGCGCTATCAGAAATTTGTTGTCCGGGCCGTAGATCAGCTCGCGTCCGCGCACTATCTTTACGCCGCGCACGGCGCGCCCGTCTTCCAGAATGCGGTCCACGCCTATTTCGCCAGGCCCGTAGCAGGCCAGCGTGTTTTCTTTGGTCGCGCTGTCATAGCGGAACGCGAAACCGGTGTTTACGGCCTGGGCGAGCATGGTGGGCGCGGAAAACACCACGGGGCTTTTCAGGCCCGCCTCCGGCCCGGCGTAGCCGACCACATAGCCGTCCTCGATATAAATGGTGGAGCCGGTATAGTCCAGCGTTTCAAAGGAGAGGACCGTGTTGTCAAGCGCGTCAACATATATTTTCCCGTCAAGCGAAAACTCGGCCAGCGCGCCGGCGCCGGTGCGCAGGGAATCGCCCGGCTGGATTGGGAAACCGCTGTGTATCGGCATCCACAGCGTTTCGCCCTGAGGGCGCAGAAGCACTTTGCCGGCAACGGCTGTCACGCGCGCGTCCCATTCGCCCTCCGGCATAAGAACCACATGCCGGGCGGGTTTGGCCTGCGCCGTTTTTTTTCTTTTCAACGGGGCGCTCTGCGCGTGGCCCGAAAACAGGCACGCCAAAAGCGCCGTCAGAAGAGTTATGTTCCGCATTCTGGAATATCAGCCCGCGATGGTAAGCTCGCAAAACCGGCGGCGGCCCACCTGCATAACGGCCTTGCCTTCAAAAGCCAGCACGCAGTCTTCCACCTTTTCGCCGTTCAGTTTTACGCCGCCCTGCTCGACCAGCCGGCGCGCCTCTTTTTTGCTTTCCGCCATGCCCGCGGCGTATACCGCGGCGGAAACGGTCGTGCCGGCCGGCACGGTGACGGCAGGCATTTCGTCCGGCAGCTGCCGTCTGGAAAAAACCTGGTTGAAATGCTCCAGCGCGGATTCGGCCTGCGCCGCGCCGTGAAAGCGCGTCACCAGCAGGCCCGCCAGTTGCTTCTTCGCGTCCATCGGATGCATGGCTTTTACAGCCGCCATGTCTTCGGCTGTCAGCAATTCGTAATAGTCAAGCATCAACCCGTCCGATACGCTCATCACCTTGCCGAACATCTCGTCCGGTTTGTCGCTCAGGCCGATGTAGTTGCCGTAGGACTTGGACATTTTTTTCACGCCGTCCGTGCCCACCAGCAGCGGCATTGTCATCACCACCTGCGGGGCCTGGCCGTTGTCTTTTTGCAGGCTGCGGCCGGCCAGCAGATTGAAAATCTGGTCGCTTCCGCCCAGTTCGATATCGGCTTTAAGCGCGACGGAGTCATAACCCTGAAACACCGGGTAAAGCAGCTCCAGCATGCTTACGGGGCTGTTTTCGGCCATGCGTTTCTTGAAATCTTCCCGTTCCAGCAGCTGCGAAACCGTCACTTTGCTCAGAGTCGCCAGCAGGCCCGCTCCGCTGTTTCCGCCCACGAACGGAGCCAGCCATTCGGAGTTGAAGCGGATTTCGGTTCTCTGCGGATCGAGTATCTTAAACACCTGTTCAACGTAGGTGCCGGCGTTTTCCCGGATCTGGTCCGGCCCGAGTACCGGCCGGGTGCTGTCCCGTCCTGACGGATCGCCTATTCCGGCCGTAAAATCGCCGATCACCAGCACGCCTTTGTGGCCCAGATCTTCAAACGCGCGCATTTTCGAAAGAACCACGCTGTGGCCGAGGTGCAGATCCGGGCGGGTCGGATCGGCGCCGAGTTTGATGACAAGCTGTTTGCCGGACCCGAGTTTCTTCTCCAGTTCTTCGCGACTGACAATATCTGTGCAGCCGCGTGTGAGCGGTTCAAATGCGGGATCGGCGGACATGCGCGGTTCTCCTCGTTTTGAAAATATAACCATTATCATTGTACTTCATTGGCCTGCCCGTTTTCAATTCGGCGTATTGCGCAAGCTAAAATCTTACCATAGGGCATATCATTGCGCAGTTTACTATCTAACCCAAGTAGGGACAGTTTTACAGTTCCACAAGGGGCGGATAATGACACCTAAAACCCGTATGGAATACACCATTGCGATT
>JAQVSV010000077.1 GCA_028700325.1 Elusimicrobiaceae bacterium
GCGCCACCCGCGCCTTGAATCCAGCTTCAAATGTCTTTCGCATACAGCCTCCCTAAGGTTTTATTCTACCGACTTTTTTCACCTTAAGCAGGCCTTAAATTCGGTCCAGTTTTCCCCAACCATTATACGCATCCCTGAATTTTTCGGGGCGACATGGCCGCAATCTTACGATTGCGGCCATGTTTTTCGGCTTTTGACACTGCCAGCAAGAACTGAGGCACGACATAATTTCATTCTGCGCACGCCGGTCGGGCATATCCCGACACCCCTGTAAGAACTGAGGCACGACATAGTAGCCTGACACTTCCCCAGAAAACTGGCCGTGGAAACATTCGCAAAATTCTGAATTTGCACAATACCCCGCAGCGCGGAGCGCCGGATTATTAAACGCTGATCGAGTGTGCAAAAAATGCGGCTTCACACATGGAAGTTAACAACTTGAGTGCTGTCTGACAAATGTGTGGGGCATATAACTTAATTATATGTCATATTTATATGTCTGACATATAATTTGCCAGATTTTCCACATGTTATCAACAACCTTGCCATAAAACCACTTCGCTCCTTGACTTTTTGTTGTCTTATAGTTATTATATGTACAATACGGTTAACAACCTGTTAATAAACCTTACAGTATTTACTGAAAATCATGACAACCGACAATCATGCCCAGGCAAAATTGAAGTTTAAACTCCCGTCCGGCCTTGAATTTGAAGCCGAAGGCTCGCCGGAATTTGTAAGCGGCGAGAGGGATACTTTTCTTAAACTGGCTGCAGCAACAGGCTTTCCCTGCGATACAGCAGTGCCACGTCTTTCAGCCGGGCCGGGGGGGGAGATGCCTCAGAAAAAAAGTTTATCCCCCTCCCAAAAAACTGCCTGTTTCCGGGCACATGGTGCCGGAAGCACCAGCCCGCAATCCCATACTGATACTCAAAACCAGAGAACACAACCGGGGTCAATTTCCGTATCAGCGGAACATACTGATCCCCAAAAAATCCATAATCGGAGAACCGCTTCCGAATATTCACATTTTCAGCAATCCGATACCCGGCAAGAAGAAAGTGCCTCCCCAGTGCCCACCCGGCAGGCACCTGACGGTTTTGACGAAATAGCCGGCAATACCGGTATAATTCCTTTCATTTCTAAAAACACGCCGGATCATGAGGGCAGTTTGAACAATGACGCCCAACTGGCGCCGGGCGGGCAAACCCCGGTATGCCCCACACCAAATCACCCTATGCCGGACTACCCCCAAAACGATCCTGGGGCAAATCCCGGTTTAGGGCATTGGGAACAAATATCCCTTATAAAGGATAACCTGATAATCCTCAAAGCCAGGCATTCAGGTTTTGAAGCGGGGGACTGCGCCCTTGTCCTCTTGGCCGGAGCGCGCATCCTTTTAAGAAAAAACAGCCAGACAGCATTGGAACTGGCAAAAGAACTACGGAAATCCGGCTACGCAAAAGGCAGACTGGACCGCATTTTGCAATCAGAAATAATTCAGGGCCGGATAACAAGTGTCGGCACCAAAAGAAGCCGGTTTTACGCACTTACTGGCTCTGGTCTTGCAAGAGCCTCTCGTATTGCTGAACATATGGCTGCGGCAACACTATAGAGTATCGCTTGAATCTAATAAACAATATTAGATTTATCAACGGCATTCCTTTTCAAAACAAGCCATTCCGTGGGGGATTTTTTAAACACATCAATTAATCTAACAATCATTATCAACTTTTTACATAAACTTCTGCTCGCCTGCCATTTATTTTGTGGCAGGTTTTTTATTTTTTGGAGTTGGGAAAGACATTCCCAACTCCAAAATTAACTTACGATAAGATATATTATGTTGCCTTTTACTAATTTATTGCTTCCCTGTACATTTTTAAACTCAATATCATTTTTATATTCATATTCCCCTGCATATCGTAATTATTTTGCCTTCTTTCATTGCTTCTATGTAACTTTATGTATTAGCAGAAATTTAATTTTCAAATCCTGAGTGCTGGACTCAGATTTTAAAAGCAAAGTTTTTATTACAAATATCTAATTCCTGATCTTAAATTTTCAAAACCTTGCGATCTTTTTGCTCATTTTTTAAAAATCAGAAAATCGCGTGGTTAAAAATCCGTAAAATTCCCCCCCCTTGGGTACTGCATTGTGTAAAAATGCAGCTAAAGGCAAATTTGGCATGAATTTGACCAGATACCGTAAAATATAAGAACAGCTCTTAAATATGCGCCTTAAAAACCTGATTTCCGTGCCCCCTGCTTAAAACCGGCACTGTTTACAAACCCGTGCGCGGCAAGACCATGCTGTATCAGAGATAAAAACTTTCTTTAGCAAACTGTGCGGAACGATTCTTTTATAAATTCCGCTCACAAAATGCCGGTCAGCACGACATAATGATTGTCGGCATGGCATAGCTCCGCCAGAGCGTTGCAGTGTGTAACCCTGCGCAAGCAGGGCAAACGAAGTTTGGACCATAAAGAAACCCCCGGCATAGCCCGGGGGCTTTTTTTGTATTCGCCATTAATGTATACATTAGCGCATCGGTTATGTATCACCCTGCTGAACCCGGATTGAATCAATCCGGGCGGGGATGGCCCCGGAATGTCCGTTAAACCGTTTTTGCCATAGCGATGGGGGCTCTATATGTGTATTTCGGCTGGATGCCGCAATAGCTATACCCGCTGAACCCGAAATACATGCATCTGCAGGCTGAAATAGCCGTCCGGGCGGCAGTTTATACACAAAAACCGTAAAAAACATAGGGGTCGCGCCCGCGTATGTATACATAGCGGCAAAATCGGAGACGCTGCGCGCAAAAACTGGTTTTTTTGGTTTTTGCCGCACGCTGGAATGAGTGATAATGTTCCTGGCTTTACAGACCGTCTTTCTTATCCGGGAAGGGCAATACGCCCGATTGCGCCGTTCGTATTATATGTTCCGCTCACAAAAACCCGGCACCGGTCAGCCCGGCATAATGATTGCCGGCATGGCATAGCTCAGGCAGGGAGATGGAGTGTGCAACCCTGCGACCACGTCTACCTATAGAATATGGCGGCTGTATGTCCTGTTGGGTAATTCCAGCAAAATTCCCCGCCAAGGTATGCTTGGCAGGGGATTTATCAACAACCTGTTGACAACACGCGAAAGGCCGTCATTTTTCTCAAACCGGCTGACTAGTTATACCGGCACAAGCCGGGAGAGTTTCATTCGATAAAATCTCATGCGTCCTGAAAAGGCTATTTTTATAACCAAATGTCCAGTTGCAAGCCTCCCGCGTGTGACCGTGCTGCCCTGCGGCCGGGTTGCGGCTCCAGGCGGCGCAAAACACTACAAGCCGCACTGGCAGCCGCCGGGTTTTCGGCACGCATGGCCTGTTGCAACAGGCTTTATAACACCCGGATTGGATGGGAACGTTCACAAAATATCGTGCGTAAAGAACAAATTGATACCAAATGAAACACCCGAATAAACCGACTGGCTACAAACCGGCGCCGCAAAAATCCGGCCTCGCGTGTGAATTTGAAAAAACAGGAAATACGGGCTGGACCGGCTGGCGCGCTCGGCGCATTCGAGTTTGAAACTATACGGAATAACGGACTGGGCACGGCGGAAGTTTTTTAACAGACACCGCGGTTGTTTCCCTGCACGTTCGTGAAATGCTATAAATCTGATTATGAAAACACTGCTTTCCGTTCTTCTGGCCGCCTCAGGCCTGCTGCTCTCTCCGGCAGGCGCGCAACCCGCTGCCGCCGCGCCCGCGCCGATAGTGTTCATGAGCGATTTCGGCACCGCCGATGATGCCGTGGCGCAGTGCAAAGGCGTTATTTACGGTATCGCGCCGGACGTGAAAATTTTTGACGCTACCCACAACATACCCGCTTATGATATCCGGCTGGCCTCGTTTTTCCTGCGCGAGCAGGCCGGGTTCTGGCCGGCGGGCACGGTATTTCTGGCGGTGGTGGACCCCGGCGTAGGCACCGCACGAAAGGCAATTGTGATGAAAACCAGAAACGGACAGTATTTCGTGGGGCCGGATAACGGGATTTTCACGCTCCCCGCACGGCTGTTCGGCGTGGAAGAAACACGCGGCATTGTTATGCCCGGCAGCTCGAAAAACGCGGTAACAGCCACGTTTCACGGACGCGACGTGTTCTCGCCCGCCGCTGCCCTTGTCGCGAAAAATCCGGAGCAATTTAAAAACATAGGCCCGCTTATCGCAAACCCTGTCTTGTCCGAATGGGCTGAGCCGGTTGCCGGACCGGACGGGATTGAGGGGTCGGTCATGTTTGTCGAACCGGCCTATGGCAATGTATGGACCGACATCGGCGAAACTTATATTCGCCATATAGCGAAAAACCAGAATATCGCCATTCGGATATCCGGCCGGGAAATCACGCTTCCGTTAACAGCCGCGTTCGGCGATGTGAGCCCCGGCAAACCGCTGGCCTATATCAATTCGCGCGGATTCCTGTCGCTGGCTCTGAACATGGCCGATTTCGCTAAAAAATACGGCGTGAAACCGGGCGACCCGGTCAGGTTCGGCATATCGGACGCCACATTCATTGATATTGGCAGACTGCCGGCAAAAAACATTCATCTGGACATCCGCTATGCCACCGCCGGCAATTTCGCCAAAACCGCGGTCTATCCGGCGGCCCGCTGCTATCTGCGCAAGCCCGCGGCGGACGGGCTTGCAAAAGCCGCCGCGCTGGCTGAAAAAGATAATTTTTCGCTGTGCGTGCTGGATTGCTACCGGCCTCTTGCAGTGCAGGAAGCCTTCTGGAAACTCATACCCGACGAACGCTATGTGGCCGACCCTAAAAAAGGCTCGAAACACAACCGGGGCATGGCGGTTGACGTGGCCGCGTGCGACGCCAAAGGCAACTGGCTGGAACTGCCTACGCAATTCGACGACTTTTCCGGCAAAGCCGCCGCCGCTTCCTCCGCCGGATCACCTGGCGCGCTGGCCAACCGGAGCAGACTTCAGAAAGCAATGACGGGGGCGGGGTTTGAAATTTTCCCGTCCGAATGGTGGCATTTCGATTTTCCCGGCTGGGAAAAAGCCGGCATTGAAAACTTTCCTTTCGCCGCCGAATAAGCTACCGCCGCAACTGTTTTCGCCCGGCGCGGGCACGAGCCGGGGAGTTTTTTCATGCCCGCCCCCCACCGAACCCGCGGCGGTTCAGCGCGGCACAGCTCCGGCATGGCCGGCGAACGGAAGTTTGCCACTCCCGCAGGACACTGTCAGTTCCGCCGGCAAAAACCGCCTTCCATAAACTGAAAGATCAAAATATCGCAATATTATAATAGCCATTGTATTTTTTAATTTATTTATATATATTTATATAATAATATCTTTATTAGAGGTGACATATGCCCGAACCGCGCCGAAACGAACCCGTAGTGCTTAAAAAATTCCTGGAAATACCGTATGACGAGCTGGAAGCCATGAACCTTGAAGCAGCCGAAAACGCGGAAAAACTCCCGGCAGCCGTGCTGGAAAAAAAATACCGCGCCTATCTGACAAACGAAAAACGGCTGAAGGCGGTAACGCTCTGCTTTTCAGACATTGAAGGCCGGTTTCATATGCTTGATTATGACAAGCAGTTTTTCCTGCGGGCAGACGACAACCTCACTTTTGACGGCTCGTCCATCAGGGGGTTTTCGGCCCAGAAAGAATCGGACCTGAGGCTCGGAATTGACTGGGGAAGCATCTTCTGGCTCCCGTCCGACGTGTTCGGCCCGGGCAAGGTGATTCTGTTCGCCACCGTCTTAAACCGCGACAAAACGCATTATGAGTCGGATTTCAGGGCGCGGCTGGCCGAGCTCGCGCGGCAGCTTGAAAAATCGCGCGGCATCACCGCCAACGTGGCCGCCGAAGTGGAGGGGTTTCTGGTCAACGGAGTGAACGCCGAGCAGACTTACAGGAAAGAAACCGGATTCGCTCTGATTTCAACCGGCGGCTATTTCCATTCGCTGCCGCTCGACCGCCTGAAAAGATTTATTGACACTGCCGCCGAGGCCCAGCGCGCCATGGGGTTTAAAAACGAAAAGGATCACCCGGAAGTGGCGCCTTCGCAGTTCGAGCTTAATTTCTCCTATGCGCCGGTGGTGCGCGCCTGCGACATGATACAGCTGTACAAACTGCTTTGCCGGCAGGTGGCCGCCAGCATGGGCTTGACCGCCACGTTTCTGCCGAAACCGATCGCCGGCGTCAACGGAAGCGGAATGCATCTGAACCTTTCGCTGGTGAAAAACGGAAAAAATATTTTCCACGGCAAAAACGGCGAGGACGGCCTGTCCACCCTGGCGTGGGACGTGATTTCCAGAATACTAAACCACGCGCAGGAACTATCGCTTATTCTGAACGCGAGCGTAAACTCCTACCGCAGGCTCGACCCGCATTTCGAGGCGCCGAACCAGATAAAAGTGTCGTCGGTTGACCGGGGCGCGATGATCCGCATCCCGGCCGGCAACGAAAATTCCGCCCGCATAGAAATCCGCTCCGTCGGGCCGGACGCCAACCCTTACCTTGCGCTGTACGCGCTGCTGCGCACCGCGCTTGACGGAAAACCGCTGACCAAAGATGAAAAGAAACGCGACCGGGTACGCTACCTGCCCGGCAACATTTACGACGCGATCCGCATTTTCCGAGCCAGCGAGTTTGTCAAAAACATAATGGGCGCGGCGCCGCATGAAAAATACGCGGCATTCAAGCTGATGGCCGCGGACCGCAGCCCGAAAGAGCTGGGCGCTATCGTTAAATCGTCGGAAGTGCTGTTCCACCACGAGGTGACCGACCAGATGCTCTGGCACAAGTTCTGATCGCACCGGTCCCGCCTGCGGGGCCCCGGCGGCAAACCGGGGCCCCGTTTACAGGAACCGGCAACGCCGCCGACAATGCTATAATATCCTACGAACTATTATGAGAATACTTATAACGAACGACGACGGCGCCTACTCCGACGGCATCCGAATACTGCGCAAGCACCTTTCACGTCACGCCGGGGCGCTTATTGTCGCGCCGGCAACACAGCAAAGCGGCGGAGGGCACAGCATTACGCTGTTTCACCCCCTGCGCGTAAAAACCCTTCACGAAAACGGCGAAACCATAGGTTATATGGTAAGCGGCTCGCCGGCGGACTGCGTGAAAATAGGCATCTGCGAATTCATGAAAGACGGCGCGCCCGACGTGGTGGTTTCCGGCATCAACCCCGGCGGCAACCTGGGCACCAACCTGTTTTATTCCGGCACCGTTTCCGGCGCGATGGAAGCGCTGCTGATGGGATATCCGGCGATAGCCGTTTCTTTCGACCGGGAGGAAGACCCCGATTACGAGTACGGCGCGCAGCTCACCGAACGCCTGCTGCTGGAGCTGGAAAAACTCGGGTTCCCCAAATGCCTGCTGAACGTGAACATTCCCTCCGTGCCGATCGAGCGGATAAAGGGCATAAAAGTCACACGGCAGGGCTTTATGCGCTATACCGAAAATTTCAACAAACGCGTTGATCCGCGGGGCAGCACCTATTACTGGCTGGAAGGCGAGCGCGTGCATATCGAAGACGAACTGGACGGCGACTCCGCCGCCGTCAGCCAGGGCTACATCTCGGTAACGCCGCTTTTTTACGACCTGACCGACAACAAGCATATCAAAACAGCGCAGACCGTTGTGGAAAACCTGCAGAAAACGCCCATTCGCTAGTTTTTCAGCCGTCCTGCATAATTCCCCCTGAAAAAGCTGAAAGCCGCCTTGCGGGCGGCTTTCAGCCTGTTTTAAGACTATGCTATTTGGCTTCGGCTTTCGCTTTAATGCCAGCCAGAATCCTGTCCGGCGTGAACGGCGCTTCAAACAACCAGACGCCCGTGGCATCATGGATCGCGTTGGCGAACGCCGGAATCGAGCAGTTGATCCCGATTTCCGAAACCGATTTCGCTCCGAACGGGCCGTTCGGCTCATAGGTCGGGATCAAGAACGTCCGCAGAGGCGGCGCGTCGTGCGCCGTGAAAATCCGGTAGCCCCGGAACCCGGCGTTAAGCATCGCGCCTTTGGAATTGAACTCCATTTTCTCGCACAGCGCGTAAGACATGCCGTTAAGGGTCGCCCCGTCATTCTGACCCTCGGCCAGCGCGGGATTGATGGCGGTGCCGCAGTCAACCGTGGAAACGTAATCAATAACCTTGAGCTCACCGGTTTCGGTGTCCACCTCGATCTCCGCGAAATGCGCCGCGAACGGAGGCGGCGAAGTGTGCGCGGTATGCGAGGCGGTGGCGCAGATCTGGTGCTGGTTTTTATAATACAGCGAGGTTCTGGCCACTTCCTCAAGACTGCATTTCTTCCCGCCGTCCGCGCTAGCCACAAAACCGTTTTCGAGATGCAGTGCCGACGCCGGCTCGCCCAGAATGGCGGCGCCCACGTCGAGTATCATGTCCCGCACTTTCAGCGCGCACTTGCGCGAGGCATTGCCGGAAATGAAGGTGGTTGACGAAGCGTACGCGCCCACGTCAAACGGAGTGAGGTCCGTGTCGCCGGAATAGACTATAATCCTGTCCACCGGCACGGTGAGCACTTCGGCGGCTATCTGGGCGAGCACGGTGTCCGCCCCGGTGCCGATATCGCTCGCGCCGGCGGCGAGATTGAAGGACCCGTCATCGTTGATCTTGATCGTGACCGACGCCATGTCCACTTCCGGAATGCCGGACCCCTGCATTGAACACGCCACGCCGAGCCCGCGCCGTTTCGAGCCGGTCTGGCCCGCATATTTTTTCCGCTTGGCGTACCAGTCAATTTCCTTGAGCCCTTTCTCGATGCAGGCCCGGATCCCGCAGGAAGTCATCACCTGTTCCACGCCCTCGCCGCCTTCGCCCATCGCTTTGAATATCGGCGAGCCGACCCCTTCGCGGATGTAGTTTTTAAGGCGAAATTCGATCGGGTCCATGCCGATCGCCCCGGCCATCATCTCCATCTGGCATTCCATCGGAAAACACGCCTGCGTCGCGCCGTAGCCCCGGTACGCGCCAGCCACCGGCAGATTGGTATATACGGTGCGCCCCGTGAACCTGTTGTTCGCCGCCTGATACATCGGCAGGGAATGGGAACCGGCGCACATCATCACCGTCAGCGCATGCGCGCCGTACGCGCCGTTGTTAAGGTAAATCTCCATATCGAGATCGGTGATTCTGCCGTCCCTCGTCACGCCGCTTTTAAGCCGCGTTATCGCCGGATGGCGCGTGCGCGAGCTGATGAACACCTCGCGCCGCGTAAGCTCGATGCGAACCGGCTTTTTTGTGGCCAGAGTCAGCGCGGAACATACCTGCTCAAGAAAAATCTCCTGCTTGGAGCCAAACCCGCCCCCGATGCGCGGTTTGATCACCCGGATTTTCTTGACCGGGATATTGAGCGCCTGACCCACGATACGGCGCACATGAAACGGCACCTGCGTGGAAGTGCGTATGAAAAGCCTGCCGTTAGGATCAAGCCAGGTGAGCGTGGTATGCGGCTCCAGCGCGCAGTGCTGCGCGTACTGGGTTTCATAGGTGTTCTCTAAGATATAGTCGGCCTTGTATAACCATTCGTCCGGGTGGTTGTCAAGATCA
>JAQVSV010000078.1 GCA_028700325.1 Elusimicrobiaceae bacterium
GCAAATGCGGAGCGAACCGGTGCATCTGTACCTGGCGCTCGCCGTGTTCATTTACTGCGCCGGGTACACTCTTATCACCGTGCGCGCCCGGTACCTGTATCCGGTGTTCGCTATTGTTTTCGCCGCAGGCGCGGGCGGGGTCGCCGCGCTGATGCGGTCGCGCCGGATAAAGCCCGCGTTTTCTAAAATGATCGCGGCGCTTTTCGCGGTTTCATTTCTTTATGTTCCGTTCGACAATTTAAAAGACGCGGTTTATTCCGGACGGGGTTATTATGCGCTTTCAAAAAAACTGTTTGACCGGTACGGCGTCTCAGGCAATATCGCGTCGGACGGACGCTGGATGGAAACCCTTTATGTGACCTACTGGCTCAACGAATTTCACCGGGCCCGGATGATTGCCGCCGTTCCGGTTTTCAGGCCCCGCCATGATACCGGGTATCCCGCCGCCGACAGCAGGCCGCCCAGATACCGGGGCCAGCTGCGGCCCGGCGCGTCCGAAGCGCAGAACGCGCGGGAACTTTCGGCGCATCGTATAGACTATCTGTTGATCTGGGAAAAGGCGGCGCACGCGCCCGCCGGCTGGGCTGAACTGACCGGCGGCAATGCCCCGGTTCCGCATCTTCGGATTTATTGCCGCCCATAGCTGTTCGTAAAAAAAGCGCTTGTTGCCTGTTTCCTTGAAAGCCTTAAGGAACACAAAAAACCAACACGAAATTTTAATTGATTCAAATTTTCGGGCGCGGCTGCGCCGCGGGTTTGATTACCGTGAGCAGCCGGTAGGTTTTGCCGCGCAGCGAAAAATTCACGCGCTCGCGCAGGCGATATTTTGCTTTTATCGAGCGGTCGGCCTCGTTGAATTCCTTTACGCCGAGATCGTTGGTTATGTCGTCAAGATAAAGCAGGCACGATTCGCCAGCCAGCAGGTTGGCCGCGTAACCGTCGTCAGCCGTGAAATGCGGCGCGTAGGCGGTGCGGAAAAAACCGGACGCGTTCACCATTACCGGCGCGTTGGTTATTATCATGCACGATTCGGGTGTCGTTTCCGGCAGATTGGCGAGCAATCCGGTTTCCAGAGCGCGAGCCGCGTCCTTGAACCCGGCGCGCGGAATATAAGCCGCGTTCCAGCCCAGCGCGCAGACTGCCAGTATCAGCGCGGATCTGGTTCCCGCCCTGCCGGTTTTCAAAAGGTACGACACCGCATAACCCGCCAGTATGCCGAGCGCCGGATAAAAAAACAGGAACAGTTTGGTTTTCGGGAACAGTTCGGTGGTCGTGCCGTAGACGTGGAACCAGGTCGAAAAATAAAAACAGTACAGCATGCCCGCCCAGAACGCCGCAAACGCCAGCTCGCGCCGGGCGCGTTTAAAAGCGATTGCCGCACCCGACAGATAAAGCGCGGTGAAAAGCCCGCCGTGAAGCGACAGATCAAAAAATTTCGGCGCCCAGCGCTTTGTGTTGAACCACAGGTTTTTCAGGCTGATGCTGGCGCCTTTAATTTGCCCGAACGAGTCGGTCTCCAGCCAGTTTGTGGAGCTTTGAAAAGCCGCGAAAATCGAAAAATTGGGCAGATTGATTGCCGCAGCCGTCAATAACGCCGCGTAAAACAGCAGCGTGTCCTTTCTGCCGCCGGGCGCGGAGAGAATCCGCCGGCCGAACCAGAACAGGCCGAGGAACATCAGGCATTCCGGGCGGATCTGCGCCGCCGCCGCTATGCTCGCCGCCGCCGCCAGCATTGCGCGGCTTGAGCCCGAGCGGTAATACAGCAAAGACAGATACACCCCGCACAGTATGAAAAACAGCGCGGAAACCGCCGTCTCCGCCGTAGCCGACCAGACCGCCCGGTAGGGCAGCAGCGCCAGCGTGAAAGAGGCCACCGCGGCGATGACATGATCGCGCGACAATGCGCGCGCGGACAGATAAACCAGCGGCACGAGCGCCGCGCCAAACAGCAGGTTCAGCGCGATCGGCGCGTAATTGCTTATCCCGCCGAAAATGTAGCTGAACGTCACCAGCACCGGCCAGCCGATGGATTTGCCGAATCCGGGCGCCATTCCGTACCGCAGAATGTTCTTGCCGGCTTCGAGGTACCAGAACTCGTCAATATAGACCAGATGCTTCAGTTCGCAGAAAGACTGCATTGTTATCGCCGCCGCCAGCGCGAGGGTGACGGCGAGCCATTCGTCCCGCCGGATGGCGCCGGTGTCTTTGCTGATTTCGCGGCGCGCGCTGTAAAGAGCCGCCGCAAAAGCGGTCAGTATGCAGACATTCAGTATCGGCGCGATCTGCTGAAAAGGGTTCATTTGGGTTGCTCCTGAGCGTGATGTGCTGGTGGGGCAGGGGTGTTTTTTCTGCTGGCCAGCGCCAGTACGGCGGCGGCTTCCTGCTGCAGCCGCGGGTCGTCCGGCGCGGCGGACAGGCCGCGTTTGTAAGCCGCGGCTGATCCTGCGAGATTGTTTTGCGAGTAGTAAAATCTGCCCAGCTCCAGCCAGCCGCGCGCATAATCCGGCCGGGCGCCCGTGGCGGCGGTTAAAAGCCGTTGCGCGCAGGCCGTGTCTTTCATGAGCAGGCAGGTCTGGCCGGCGTTTACCAGAGCGAGCGCGTTTTTAGGGTTGAACCGGTAAGCCTGTCCGTAATAATCCAGCGCGGTTTTGTAGTCGCCTTTTTCACGGAACAGGTTGCCGAGCCCGGCCAGCGCGCGGTCCCGGTCGGGATTATTGACAAGCGCTTTTTTGAAACTGCGCTGCGCGCCATCGGTATCGCCGGTGTAATACAGCGCGACGCCAAGGTTGGCGTAGGTGGGTGAAAACTCCGGCGCGATTCGCGCCGCCGCACCCAGCACCTCAAGCGCCGCCTGAAAATCACGCCGCGCGATCAGCGCGGCACCCAGATCGCTGGCCAGTTCGGCGCGGCGGGGCGCTTTTATCAGATTGTCGGTCAGCAGCGAAACCTCGTCGCGCCAGACTGCGTTGCGGTTAAATGCCGTTATGCCCAGCGCGGCAATAACGGCTGCTGCCGCCGTACGGGTAAGCACGGCCTCTTTTATTTCTCCCAGAACCGCCGCTATAATCAGCGCCGCGCCCGCCAGAGGCAGGTAAAGACGGTGCTCGAAGATCAGGTCCTGCAGCGGAATGAAACTCGCTTCTATCGAAAGCGATATTGCGAAAAACGCCAGCCCGAACAGCGCGGGGCGGTTGCGGCGCAAGGCGTAACCCAGCGCTCCGAAAACAAGCGTTACCGCCGTCCATCCGCCCAGCGCGCGGGCCGACAAAAGCGTTTCCGGCGCGCGCAGGTCGTACAGCAGCATTTGTCCGGCGGGCCAGACGATCAGCTTGAGATAGGTCAGAATCACCCCGCCCTGCGCGGCGAAATAGTTGAGCGGCGTTATGTCCGGCCGGCCGCCCAGTTTCGCGATATCATTGAAGGTTTCCGACTGTGCCAGATTAATGCCCGCCGGTATCCATAACAGCGCGAACGGTATAAGCCCCGGCAGGTCTTTGGTGAAATTTCCGCCCCGGGTCAGGTAACCCCCGGCGAGCAGGGCGAAAGGCAGCGAATAGGTGTTCTCTTTTGAATAATAGGCTGCGGCGGCGCAGATTACCGATGTCCAGTACTCGAGTTTCGCGCGCGGCCCGGTTTTTAGGGCGCGCAGAAACAGCGCGCAGGCCGCAAGATAAAAAAACGCGCCCAGTTCCGCCAGCCGCTGATAGATGTAGGTTACGGCCTGCGTCTGCACCGGGTGCGCCGCGAAAAAAAGCGCGCCCGCCAGAGCCGGTATGCGGCCCGGATTTTTTTCCGAACCGAGCAGGGTGCGCGCCAGCAGGTACACCAGCATTGAATTCAGTGCGTGAAGCGCTATATTTGTCAGATGCAGGGCCGGCAGTGAAAGCCGCGTGAAATGGTAATTGAGCGCGAAAGACAAGAACCCCAGAAACCTGCTCGGGTAACTGTGAAAAAGCTCTTTGAGGCCATGCGGGGAAAGGTCCGTTATGGCCGGATTGTCGGCTATGAAATGCACGCCGTCCATGAGCAGCGGCGTTTGCAGCGTGTTGCTGTAGCAGAGCGCAACGCACAGCGCGATCGCCGCCAGAGCGGCGGTTTCGGCTTGCGCGGCTGATGCCGGCGGGCGTTGACGGGGGGTTGAATGCATGGTCATTTACGCTGCAAAAATAAAAACCCGGGGCCGGGAAACCGCGTGCGGCCGTCAAGCGGAAGGTAGAACGCGTCGGTCGGATCATAAACCGCGCCGGCCTGCTCTCCGGGGTTGAGCGCGAGAATGGTGTCGTAATCCTTAGCGTAGCCGCGCGCGGTAAGCCCGCAGGGACGCGCTTCGAACCGTCCGCAGGCGATTATTATGTAGTCGGGCGGTTCCGTAAATCCCTGCGGCGTAAACGGAATGCGGCGGTAGCCCGGTGATTTCTTTTCCAGATTGCGGTCAACCATATAACCGTACACCTGCGCCATGAGCGGGTTCGGGCCCGCTGATTCCTCCCTGATGCGGCTGGACAGATATCCGTTGTCCCAGGCCAGCTGCGGAGTGGAATACTGCGAGGCCAGCACCCCTACGCTTACGCCTTTCGGCATAATGTAGCTGAAATATTTTTCAGCGGTGACGCGGGTGTCGTGGCGCGACATGATAATATTCTGGCGGACGCTGTAATAAAGCGGGGCCGCCGCGGCCAGCACGGCCAGCAGCGCGAACGGAAGCGCTGTTTTTGCCCGTTCCGTCAGCTTCGCCAGCGCGTAACCGGCGCAGATGCACAGAACCGGCAGGAGCGGCAGAACGTACCTGATGTAAACGGAGCTTACCTTGTCAAGCACCGCGAGATACGCCAGAAAAAACCCGCCCAGCATGAGCGCTTTGCGCGGGGTTTTTATCGTCATGAGCGCCGCGCCCGCCGCAGCCAGCGCAAGCGCGGGCAGCGTAAGCGCGTGCCGCAGTGAAAACGCAAGGTGGTGCCACAGGGTGCTGCCGCGCATCACGCCGTGGAGGCTGGTATGGAACGCATAGTCCTGCCTGAGCTGCGAGGGCGCCAGAAACGCGTAGGGAGTGCTGATGAAAAACGCCGCCGCAAACGCCAGCGCGAAATACCAGGGGCGCGGATCTTTCAGCATGTCCTTCACCGGTTTCTTTTTATGCAGCGCGAGCGCCAGTTGGATGGCGGCGAGCTGGAAAAACATCAGGATGCCGATATACTTTGTTCCGGTCGCCAGGCCGGCCGCCGCGCCCGCCAGCGCGTAGTCCGCCGCGCGGCCCGAGAAACAGGCGCGCACTGAAAACCAGGTGGAGAACGCGACGAAAAACACGGCCGGAATGTCAAGCGTGCCGAAATGCGAATCGCGCGCCAGCAGCAGGCAGACCGCCGCCATCAGCCCGGAAGCGAGCGCGGCGCGCGCGCCGAAAAGCAGTTTCGCCGTCTTGTAAACCGGGATAATCATAAACGAGCCGAACAGGGCCGCCAATACCCTGTTGATCATAAACAGCGCGGACGGCTCTACAGCGAACCGGCGCACCAGCTCCGCCGTGCCGCCGATGAACAGCCCGAAAAATTTATACAGCCCGGCAAGCAGATAGATATAGAATGTCGGATAAGTCAGGCTTGACGGAGCCAGCCCGTTCTTCACCGTAAGCAGCGCCATGTAGATCACGGTGCTCTCGTCAGGACGGGCTTCCCGGTGCGGCAGGCCGAAATCCAGCCCCCAGAACCGCAAAAGCAGGCCCAGCCCTATTATGCCGCAGAATGCGGCACGCCGGCGGCCTGACGAATGAAGAAAGTTTAGAGCGGTATCTCTGTTCATGTTTACGGTATGACGAACCCCACCATGCGGGCCGCGAATGCCGCCTGCAATGCCGATACGATAATCGCGGCGTACAGCGCGCCCGGCGTTTCGGCCAGCCGCGCGGCGGCAAACAGGATGGCCGCGGCGCCGGAAAACAGCCATACGCGCACCGCTTCCGCTCCGCCCACGCCCATGACGGCCATTACCGCCCACGCGCCCGTCAGCGCCAGTCCCGGCGCGAATTGCGGAGCGGAGTTGCGCAAGCCGGTTTTCAAAACCTGCCGCAGGTCCGAAACCTGTGCCGCGAAAAACAGAAACATTATGCCCACGCCCATTCCGGCCGCTGCTTCCGCGGGATTCCGGAACAGCCACGCCATGCGCAACTGCCGTGTCTGGTCCAGCCACGCGCGGTTTACCGCCGCTATCACGGCGTAATTATTGAACACATTGTAGCCCAGCCCGCAATAAACGGCGGCATGCGCGCCCGCGAAACACAGCAGGCAGACCGCAGCCAGTTTAAAAAATTCTTTCAGGCCGGTTCTGCACGAGAACGGTATCGCCAGCGACAGCAGGCCCAGCGGCGCCAGCGCGACGGGATCGAAAAACATTATCCAGTACAGGCTTAACCCGTAAAACGCCGCTATGGTTTTCGAGCGGCCGCATGCGGCGTAGGCAAGCAGGCACAGGCTGAGCAGAAAGAAAAAGGCGGTTACGCAGTTAAGCAGCGGGCAGAAATAGATCAGCGCGGGCATGACGGAGTACAGCGCGCAGGCGAAAACCGCGCTTTTTGCGGAGTAAAGTTTTTTTGCCGCATAGTACAGCGGAAACACGCCCGCCGAGGCGATTAAAAGCGGCAGCAGGCCGGAGCCGGCCAGCCAGTCCGGTGCGGCGAGCATGATTTTTGTGAAAAAGGTTTTGCCCGCCATATTGGTGAAGACATGCCGGTCGCCGGGGAAAAAAGCCTGAAAATGCGGATAAAAATGCAGAATCCCCTTAAATGAAAGCGCGCGCGCCGCCGTTTGGAAAGAGTTGGCGTTCGCGCTGGAAAATATTTCAGCCGTGGAAAAGAGCCGCAGGCTTGCCAGCAGCCAGCACGCGCCCGACGAGAACAGAAAAAATATGGACGGGGTGACGATTCCCCCGGTATTCCCCCGCCTGGCGAACAGGTGCGCCAGCCATGCGGCGCAGAGCCCGCACAGCAGGCCCGCGAACACCGTGTTAAGGTCAAGCGGTGACAGATAGGGGTAGACCCAGCCTGTCGCCTTCGAGCCGAAAAGAGGCGACTTCATGGCTGTCAGCGCGAGATATGCCGCGCCGAGCGCGATGGTGGCGGCAGGCAGCCGGTATTGCATGCCGCGCCGTGCCGGCATCAATTCTTTCCTTTTGACTGCGGCGCGGCGGGCGGCTCAAGCTCGAAGATCGCGCTTGCGCTGCTTGCGTGAAGCAGTTTGAACCGTCTGTCGCGGCTGATTTGTTTATAAAAGCCGGTATTGGTCGCGGTGAAGACGTAACGGGCTTTGAATGTTTCTCTTATTTCCGTGTGCGGGTCGGGGTGGTTGCCCTGTTCGATCGCCTGCATCAGGTGCTGGGCCTGGCGCGACCAGTAATAGGTGTAAATCGGATCGAGCACGGTGATGTAGCGGTTCGCCGGGTTGAGGCAGATGAAATGGGGCGAGTCGGCCCAGTTGGCGTGATAAACCGTATCTCCCGGCGGCAGGTGCCGCGCCATCCAGCGGGCGGCCTGTTCGTGGTCGGCGTTAAAGGTTTTCTGCCAGTTCATGCTTGAAACAAGATAATTTTTTGAATACTTCGCCGAATAGCCCAGCAGCAGCGCCATTACTGCCAGTATCAGGCCGATATTGATGCGTTCGGAGCGGGTGGTTTTTACGCCTGCCGCGGAGCGGTCAGCCGCAAGCGAGGCCAGCGCAAGCACCATAAGCGGTTCGGCCGGAAACCAGAACCGGTTGCTGCTGCTTGCCAGCAGCATGTAAGTGCCCGCGGCGCACAGATAGATGGCCGTAGCGGTGGACTGCCGGAACCGGTTCCAGAAACCGGTCATGATGAAAACGGCCAGCCCTGCCATGATCGGGAAGTTTTCCAGCAGCGCCCGCCTGGTGGTGTTGGCGTTGAGTTCGCCCGCGAAATTTATGCTTTTGTCAACCGCGGCGTAATACGGCGTGAGAAACGCGTTCACATAAATGACGAGCATGTTGTTGGGGCAGTTGGGATGGACAAGCAGGCCCAGCGCCACGCCGGTCGCCGCGAAAACGGGAATCTGCACATGAAATTCCCGGTCGCGCAGCCAGCGCACGGTTTCGCACATGACGGCGAAATAAATCAGCGTGAATGATGAAATGTGGGCCAGCGAAAAAAGCGCGCCGATAATAAAAACCGGCCAGTGCCGTTTCTTCACCATGAAATACATTCCCGCCACCGTAAACAGGGCGGCGAGCGTGCCCGGCCGCAGATACAGGAAATAAATCATGAAAATCGGCGAGGTGAACAGCAGAATCAGCAGCAGCCCCGCCAGAAAGCCGTTAACGTGTTTGCGCAGAAGGTACGCGAACGAGGCCAGCGCTCCGGCTTCCATGAACGCAAGCGCGAATTTTCCCGCCAGAACCGGGTTTTTTATCAGGAACGCAAACGGAACGATCAGTAAATGAAGCAGCAGATCCTTGTCGGCGTAAAAGTTTTTCATCAGGGAAAACTGCGTCCACGGAAATTCGCTGATGAAACCGTGCCGGAGGATAATATTGGCTACGCCCACATGGTAGTAGGAATCTATTTCCAGCAGGGTCGGCGCGCGAAAAATGATTAGCCACAGGCCGCAAAGAATAAGCATGACGGCAAGAACCAGAAAGCAGTTTCCGGCTGCCGGAGAGTTCAGCAGTTCCGCGGTTTTTTTTGCGGCGGCTCGGAAAAACGGGGCCGCGCAGGCGCAGGCGGGTTGCCCGGGAGAAACATCGCTCGCGAGAGGCTTTTTTT
Source organism: Elusimicrobiaceae bacterium (assembly GCA_028700325.1). Taxonomy (NCBI): domain Bacteria; kingdom Pseudomonadati; phylum Elusimicrobiota; class Elusimicrobia; order Elusimicrobiales; family Elusimicrobiaceae; species Elusimicrobiaceae bacterium. The sequence goes on from JAQVSV010000078.1 coordinate 8,764, forward strand.
GCTCGTCCATTTAACGTATTGGCGCTGGCATTATTATCATGTCGCCGGAAAAAACGTTTCCGCTGAAAGTGCCTGTGGAATTGAGCATGATGGTGCCTGCCCAGGATTTGCTGTTTTGGCGTTCCGCGTATATTTCGAATGCCGTTACCGTGGGGGTTGACATGCTGTAGGCGAACGCGGAATCAGTGCCTTCGATAGTGTTGAGGAAACTTTCGTCCAGAAAGTCCGAAAGATCCGGAATCTTGTCGGTAAAATCACCGGTTTTGGCTTTATAAAGCCGTTGCGCGGTCCAGATGCTTTCAAGATTGGCGCAGGCCAGATCAACACGGGACTGTTCCGTAACTTTCATCAGCTGCGGAAACCCATACGCGGCCATAACCCCGATAATGGTAACCGTTGCTATCAGTTCCATAAGGGTGAATCCGCGCGAAGGACTATGCGTATCCATAATGTTAGTATAGCACATCTTCCGTCGTATTTTCAGGGTGGCTGAGATTCCGGCGCGGGGATCGGCAAACTTCTGTTTCACCGGTTCCGGGGTTACCCCGGGTTCCCGATATAATGAAACAGGCGGCCTGTAAAGGCCGCCTGTTTCATGAAACTTTGAATCTAGTTAGCCATCGGGTTGATCGTGGCGTTGATGTTGCTGGATACGGCGTAGCCGGTTTCGGTGAATCTGACCGTGTATTTGCCGTAACCCGCGCTCTTGCCGGTTCTGTAAAGCGTGATCTCCCAGCTGTCTTCGTCGGAGGTCACATCGCCAAGGCTGAAATACTTCG